>DSAQ01000132.1 GCA_011046395.1 Pseudomonadota bacterium | reverse complement strand
AGCGAGTTGATTCTGTTCAGTACGCTCGGCGGGGCATGAGCATATAAATAAAAAACAAAAAAACCGCCCCAAAGTGTAACTTAATATTTCAAAAAAACTGTCTTGACAATTGGGTCCACCTTAATCTATCTCAAGGGGCTTGGGTTAGACTTTTTATGGATGCATACCGTAATCCTGGCCATAATCAGCTTGGTCGGCATAGCCGCAGCATATATCAAGTTCAAAAAATTTCTGGAGTAGAGACGCCTTGTTCAACCGCATACGCACCATCATTATAAAAGAGTTCCTTCAGTTTTTGCGGGATAAACGTATGCGTTTCACCCTCCTGGTCCCGCCTATCATGCAATTGATAGTTTTTGGTTATGCGGCCAATTTCGACTTAAAGCACATCTCCACAGCGGTAATAGATTATGATCAGAGCGTGGAAAGCCGGGAGATACTCTCCCGCTTTGATAGCACGGCCTATTTTGACATAAAACATAGGGTGAGGACTATGCCGGAGCTTAAAGAGCTTATAGATCGAAGCAGGGTCATTCTGGGTATAGTCATTCCGGCCGGGTATGCCAATGACGTGCGGAGCGGGAAACCCACCAGTATCCAGGTGCTTCTGGATGGTACGGATTCGAATAGCGCTATGGTAATTGTCGGCTACCTGAACCGGATTTTTGGTAGTTATAATCGTGCCCTTTCCGCAAAATTGGTCACGGATTATGGCGGGGTCACGCTTGAGCCGCGTACCTGGTATAATCCGAACCTGGAAAGTCGGGTCTTTTTCGTCCCCGGAGTTATTGCCCTGGTGGTCTTCATAGTCACTATGATACTCACAGCCATGGCTATTGTGAAAGAATACGAGATCGGCACCATAGAACAGATTCTCGTGACGCCGATACGGCCAATTGAGCTTATCCTGGGAAAACTCTGTCCATTTGCGGTTGTTGGCATTATCGATGTCGTTTTGATTAGCATAGTCGGCCGCTTATTATTCCAGGTTCACATAGTTGGCAACCCTCTGGTGCTTTTTCTCGGCGCTATAATGTTTCTCTTAAGTTCTTTAGGGTTTGGACTTTTCCTTTCCACAATATCGCGTACTCAGCAGCAGGCCCTTATGACCAGTTTCTTATTCATTAACCCGGCCGTCATGCTCTCCGGCTTCGGCTTCCCTATTGAGAATATGCCTCAGTGGGTGCAATACCTGACCTATCTGAATCCGCTGCGTTACTTTGTGGGGGTTATCCGTGGGGTATATCTAAAAGGCGTTGGCCTTGACATCCTCTGGCCTCAACTGCTGGCTATGGCCGTGATAGGCATATCCACGATAACCATAAGTGCCTTAAGGTTTAAGCAGAAACTGGGGTAGGGAAAGATCGAGTAAGTATTAAGGTCACCCATTAAACCGTGACCCTTCAAACCGACGGGTGCCTTTGGCTATAGAAGGGCTTCATGCTTAGCAAATATTGCCATTGCTACCACCAGGGATACCAGTAAGGGTAGTACCCCCAGGGATAATGCCAATAATATGGATGTGGGCAAGTGGGGTAACCCCTTTCTTTCCTTTCCTCCGGCCAGAGATAGATTTCCCTGGCCAGAATTAAAGGATAAATATACTCTATTTCGCCTAGAGACTGGGTCTTCTTTCCTTTGATTTCTCCAGCTACTGTTACCTTTCGTCCCTTTTTGTAGATAGCAACGTCGAGGTAATCAGGGCTTAGGGCGAGAAATCTCCCCTCCGAGTAATCCACATCCAATGGTTTTCCCTGGATGTCTGCAGGCTTTTGCAGTATTTCCATCAAGGTTCCCTCTTTTTTGTTCACAGAGCATATAATTTCTCCGCTCCAGAGCACTATTCTACCCTTATACGCCTCCGGATCTTTCTCCACCATGCTCAACGTGAGATCCTCAGACACCTGCTTCCTGAGTTCTTTAGATATTACGGGGGCGCAGCCCGTATTGAGAAAGAAAGACCAGATCATCAACACGAGGCAAAAAACTTTCTGCCATACGTGGAATTTCATCGAACACATCATGTTCATCCAAAATGCTCCATATTATTAATATGGCACAAGATGGCAGAGCTATCAATCCAAAAACCTATTTTAAAAGAGGCCTTGGGCTGACCCCGGTATTAAATCATTGTTTTTAATAGGCTGTCTGGAGGCCAGTTTGTGACTTTTTTGCGTTGCCTAAATTAGCCCAGTATGTTCAGGATGTTATCAAGCAGGTAAAAAACCGTCCAGGTCGGGATAAAAATGCACGGCTGGATAGTACCACCGCCCAAAGAGCCCGCAAAAAGCAGGGAAGAGTTTAAAAAGGAAAGAGAGGAAAAGGTGAGGTGGCTCATCAGGCATGGATACCTGCGGTCAGAGCGCATAAGGGATGCCGTGCTTAAGGTTCCCAGGGAAGATTTCATACCTCTCCCTTACAGAGACTATGCCTATCTTGAAGTTCCCCTTCCCCTCCCTGGCGAAAATGCGACTATATCCTGTCCTCACAGTTATCCCCTATTTTATGAGGCACTGGGTTTAGATGAAGGCCATAGATTTCTTGAGGTTGGCCTTGGCTCCGGCTATGGAGCGGCACTGGCCAGGGAAATTGTTGGACCATATGGTCTGGTGGTATCCCTGGAAATTGACCCGTTGACCTTTCAATTTGCGAGAAAAAATCTCGAAAATGCCGGCTATGAGGATATGATCCTGGTTAAAGGAGATGGAGGACTTGGTTATCCAGAGAGGTCTCCCTATGATCGAATCTGCATCACGGCGGCATGTCTCGAGCCTCCTCCGCCTTTGCTAGAACAGCTTAAGACCGGGGGAAGGTTAAAATTGCGCCGGTGAAAGAATACGAGATCCAGTATCTGGTTTTGCTCGAAAAAGGCGCAAGAGGTATCAGAAGAAAGGTTATCTGTGAAGTGCTGTATGTTTCTTTAAGAGGGAGGTATGGAGGTAAGGGATGAAAAAGGAAAATAAAAGGATTCTGAATCCTCTGGTCGAAAAGGTAGGCGGGAGGTTTTCGACGGCATTGGGTATCCACCTTTCTTCGCTAAATCCAGGGGAAATCTTCAAGTGGTTCTTGGCCTCCGTCCTTTTTGGCGCAAGAATATCAGAAACCATTGTGATCAAGACCTATAGGGGGTTCGAGAAGGAGGGAATCCTATCACCTGAAGCTATTCTTGATACCGGGTGGGATGGCCTGGTGGAAGTCCTCGACGGAGGTGGCTACGTGAGGTACGACTTTAAAACAGCCACAAAGCTCCTTGAGGTTAATAGGGTTCTGGCGGATACGCACGATGGAGACTTGAATCTGCTGCACTCAAAGGCCTCAGACCCCAGAGACCTTGAAGGCCGGCTCAAGGCCCTGGGCCGGGGCATAGGAGAAGTGACGGTTAACATCTTTCTAAGGGAGATGAGAGGTGTATGGGAGAAGGCAAGGCCCCTTCCGTCAGACCTCGTGGTCATAGCAGCAAAAAAGCTCGGCCTCATCCACGGGAACCTGAAAGATAAGGGCCTGATCTTGCAAGTATTGGTAAATAGATGGATTAATGAAGGGATGAGTATGAAAGATTTCCCGGACTTAGAGGCAGCTCTCCTTAGGCTTGGTAAGGACTACTGCCGGAAAAATCTCTGCCCCAGGTGTCCGGCAACTGACTGCAAATGGAAAGAGAAAGGTTAAGGCGTGTCCCTTTCCATATCTACCGCAGCCTTTACGGCCAGCCTATTTTCGACAAAACCCTCTTGCTGGGGGCCACGTATGCGGGGTCACCCATTAAACATATTAAAATAACAAAACCTTTGCAATAGATCCTTTAAAGGGTATACTAACAGTTTTTAATTTCGTCGTGCTTTGATCTTGAGGAAGGAAAAAGGAAAGTAGACAAATGAAGAGATATGCAAAAAATGAAAAGCTAAGAAATATTGCCATCATCGCCCATGTTGACCACGGAAAGACCACGCTTGTTGACGCTATGTTCAGACAGAGCGGATTGTTCAGAGCAGGGCAGGAAGTGGACGAAAGAATAATGGACAGCATGGACCTGGAACGCGAGAGAGGTATCACCATTGCTGCGAAAAACTGCGCCGTAGTCTGGAAGGGTATAAAAGTAAACATCATAGATACCCCTGGACATGCGGATTTCGGGGGTGAAGTAGAACGGGCGCTTAGTATGGCCGACGGTGCGCTTCTCCTGGTGGACGCTTCGGAAGGCCCTCTTCCGCAGACACGTTTTGTTCTGAAAAAAACGCTTAAGGCAGGTCTGAAGGTTATTGTGGTGATAAACAAGATCGACCGGAAAGATGCGCGTCCTGACGAAGTTTTGGACGAGATATATGACTTGTTTATAGACCTTGGCGCTACGGAAGAACAGATTGACTTCCCTTTGCTCTATGCCATAGGCCGTGATGGCATAGTACAGAAGGCTTTGGAGGAAAAGGGCGAGAACCTCCATGTACTCTTTGACACCATTCTGGAGGAGCTACCCGCGCCTTCCTATGACCCGGAAGAAGCGTTCCAGATGCTGGTCGCGGACTTGGGTTATTCCGATTATCTTGGCCGGTTGGCTATAGGCAAGGTTTTTAATGGCAAGGCGAAATACAACGACAGCCTGGTTTGTATCGATGAGCAAGGCAAACAGCTCCCGCTCAAGATTTCAAAACTGCAGATCTATGAAGGGATGAACCTCAAAGAGGTCGATTTTGTGGAGTCTGGCGATATCGTTGTCCTCTCAGGCCTGGAATCCGTCAATATAGGCGACACCATCTGCACGAAAGAATCCCCAAAGCCGTTGAAACGGATAACGGTTGACGAGCCTACTGTTTCCATGAAATTCACTATAAACAACTCGCCATTTGGAGGGAAAGAAGGCAAATTCGTACAATCCAGCAAGATATGGGAGCGCCTCGGGAAGGAGATGCAGAAAAACGTGGCTATAAAGGTAGAGGAAGCCGCGGACAAAGAGAGTTTTATTGTCAAGGGCAGAGGCGAGTTTCAAATGGCTATACTCATCGAGACTATGCGAAGAGAAGGATTTGAGCTCTGTGTAGGCCGTCCCGAAGTCATTTACAAATACAAGGATGGAAAAAAGCATGAGCCGATAGAACAACTTTTTATTGACTGCGGTGAGAATTTTCTGGGGATTGTGACGGAAAAACTTTCTATCCGGAAAGGCAAGATGACAAACCTTGTCAATAACGGCAGGGGCCGGGTAAGGATAGAATTCAGCGTTCCTTCACGGGCGCTCATAGGCTACCGGGATGAATTCCTTACTGACACCAAAGGCACGGGCATCATGAACTCATATTTTATAGGTTATGAGGAATACCGGGGCGATTTCCCTACACGCTCTACCGGTTCCATGGTGGCCGACCGGCAGGGGAAAGCCGTAGCTTACGCCCTTTTTAACCTTGAGCCGAGGGGGCAAATTTTTATTCTGCCTGGAGACGTCGTCTATGAGGGCATGATAATGGGTGAGCATAACCGGGAGAATGATATTGACGTAAATCCCTGCAAAGAAAAGAAGCTATCCAACATGCGCGCGGCAGGAAGAGACGAGAATGTAATCCTCGCGCCGCCTAAAGCGATGACGCTCGAAAGCGCGATACATTTTATCGGCGAAGACGAACTGGTCGAAGTCACCCCTCTATCCATACGGCTGCGAAAAGCCGTGCTCCCAGCCCAGCAGAGACACACGATGAGGGCATCGAAGAAAAAGGAGAACGGCAGAGATTAGGAAAAAACTTAAGATAAAGTCCGGCCCAAACCTCAAGTTAACGCTTTTACCCAAATCCACCACCTATTTTTTTCTGTATGCCAATTTCCTGCCCTGAGAGGTCGTTTCTCGATAGGAGCACCTTCTAGGTGCGAACGGTGTCGCGGCAAGATGCCGGGTTTTTTAACTTTTTTGATGGTGGATTTGGGCATGTGCCTGGGTTTCCATTAAGATATAAAGTCTGTTAAGATATAAAGAAGGTGAAGATGTGACGGTGTGCAGAATTTTTATCATTTCTATCCTCCTAAATCTAATAGTACTCATGCCCTCTTTAGTTTGTGCGGGCTTTTATACCTGTAAAGGAGAAATTATTGGTACCGTGCAGGCCTATAAAGTTAAAGAAGGAGAGTCCCTTATTGAAACCGCACGGAAGTTTGGGCTTGGCTACAATGAAATTATTGATGCGAATTCCGGCCTTGATCCCTTTGTTCCCGGATGTGATGCGTCCATTAAGATTCCTACGGCGTGGATTTTGCCAAATGTCTCAAGACATGACAGTGTAGTCATAAATCTTTCTGAAATGAGGCTTTACTACTTTTTTAAGTATAGGGGATCACATCTGGTCGTCACCTTCCCTATAGGTATAGGGGCCCAAGGGACTGATACGCCTACCGGAAGTTTCCGGGTGGTGGGAAAGGTGGGAAATCCGACCTGGTACGTGCCGGACTCTATCATAAAAAACTATCCGTACCTGCCGCGACAGGTACCACCAGGTAAAGATAACCCCCTGGGATCCCATGCCCTAAGGCTTTCCAGGGAGGATATTCTCATCCATGGCACAAACAAACCGTGGGGTATCGGGAGGAAACTGAGTCATGGCTGCATAAGGTTATACCCTGAAGATATTCCAGAGCTTTTTCGGTTGGTGCCTATAGGTGCAAACGTGATCATCTTAAGACAGCCGGTAAAGGTGGGAGTCAAAAATAATAGGGTGTATATTGAGGTACATAAAGATGGCGGCCAGGATATCGATATGCTGAATGAGGCGATCAGGCTCCTTTCGAAGGAGCGTCTACTCCAAAAGGTAAGCACAGAAAAACTCTTTCACGCGCTCAGAGAGCAAAGTGGAATGCCTGTCGACATCACACATTGAAAGTGATCCCGGGGTCTTCCGGATTTTTGGATTCGTGTACGTCCGGGTTATTTCACTTGCATGAGCTCAAATGCTTTTTCTGCCTTTTTTGCCGCAGCTTCCGCACGTTCTGCCGCTGCCGCTGCCTGGTCACGGGCATCCTGTGCAGCTTTGGCAGCTTGCTGGGCCTGCTCTGCAATTGGCGATAGCCGATCAACCTTCTTCTCAAGATCACCCAATCTAGATTCAATGGTCCCAACGCGTTTTTCCAGGGCACCGATCCTGTCGCCCAGTGGCACAATCTCCTCATGTGTAACATACTGCCGACAGGTGCACCCAAGCGATAAAAGCATAAAGGAAGAAACAAGCACCAGACCTGCCTTTTTCATAGGGTTACCCCCTTCCAGATGCTACTTATAAATTTTAGAGAAAAAGTGATGGGGTGTCAAGGCCAAACTGTTCCCCAAATCCACCGTCTATTTTACTGTACGCTAATTTTATGCCTCTTCTGTAGGAGCACCTTCCAGGTGCGACCGGTGTCGCGGCAAGATGCCGCTCCTAGAAAAGGGCGATGGTTTAACTTTCCTGGCAGGTTACCGCTATGTGAACCAGGTAATCCAGGAGGAGAAAAGAGAGCGATTGCTTCACATGAAGCCAGAGGAGTCCCTTGCCGAGTATATAGCGCTCTGCGAAGTCTGGGACGAAGGTGCAGCACAGGGCAGATTAGATGCGCTTGAAAAAAGAAGGATTGCCTTTCTGATCGAGCGGAGAAAAAACCTCAACAAGGTAGGACGGCTTGAAAAAACTGGCAAATCCACAGCTTAAGGCTGCTTGGGAAAACCACAAGTTCTCTTGCTCTGCTTATAGTTAGCCAGCCTCCTTATTGCTCCCATTTTCTCCGTTCTTTCTACCTTTGATTGCTCGATTGCCTTCTGGAGTATTTCAATAGACCCATCGTATATTTCTCTGTCCACCGGATACGGATGGCCGTCTTTTCCGCCATGGGCGAAGCTATACCGGGCCGGATCATGAAAACTTGGCTTTACTCCATAGACCAGTTCGGCTATGAGGCTGAGGGCCCGGATAGTTTTAGCGCCGACTCCGGGCATCCCTAAAAGTACGGAAAATTCTTCCGGCTGGCGATCATAGGTTTTCAGCAATACCTGACCCACCCGATCCGGATTTATATCCCCTCCCTGTATCTCATGGCGGGAAGGAAGTGAGAGGGTCTGAATCTTCTTTAGTTCCCGAACCAGAGTATCAGGCTTTTCCCTGGATAAGGCGGTGACGGTTTCCCTCGCGGGCAGGCTTTCCCTGGCAACCATATTAAGGGCAGGCTTCTTTTGATCGCAGCAGATGGCGGCGTGAGGTTCACAGACAAATTCCTTTACGCCTTCGCCGAGCCAGTGATAACGCCTTGCATATCGGGTGGCCTCACACATCCCCTGCTGTACAACCGCCCAGGAACCGCTTTTCGTAAAGATAAAACAGTGATGATACAGTTGATAACCATCCTGGAGGGCATTGTTATCCACCTTGGCCGCCATGCGGCTGGCGTATATGAGCGGCGATGGTTCGATTTTAAAGGTATTGCCGGTCTTGAGAATTTCATCCGGGGTCTTTCGGGAAGCAGCCCCCTTGCCGCCGGCCACTATCAGTCCTAGATCAAAAGACATGTCTCTGATTCCTTCTTTTAGGGCTCCGCAGACCGTGGTCGTCAGACCGGAACTATGCCAGTCAAAGCCTAAAACGCAACCGAGTGCCTGAAACCAGAAGGGATCAGAGAGCCTCTTTAACATCTCCTCCGGCCCGAATTCACTCACAATGACGATGGTGATCTCACGGGCCAGTTTGACCATCCGGGAAAAGAGCCATCGGGGGGCCTTTCCGTAATGTAGAGGTAAATTGGCTACTCCAGTTCGCATAATTCCTGTGCTAACGATTTACACCCTGTAAGAGGGCGGCCAGGGGTTTCTTTGGTGGAAGGGCGGTTTCCCCAATTCTGGCGACTGGGATCACACCCAAAAGAGAATTAGTCAGAAAGACCTCTTCTGCCTCTAGCAGCATGGAAACCGTGGTTGGCATCGTAACTATCTCCCGTCCCTGTTTATTTAAAAAGTTTATTACCTGGCCTTCCATGACCCCACGTAGGTAATACGCTGATTCTGGACGGATAATAGAACCTTCTTTGACATAGAAAATATTAGTAGTTGCTCCTTCAGAGACCGTACCATCGACGTTTAAGACGATGGCTTCATCTGCGCCATTTTTCTGCGCCCACTCCCTCGCACTGAGATAGAATAAATAATTCAGACTCTTATGATCTGCTAAGAAAGAATGGTGCGGATAGGGGAAGACTTCAACTGCTAATCCGTCCGTGTATTTTTCTTTCGCCGGTGGGGTGTATTTACGGGCGTAGACGACGACCGTGGGAGCGTGCTCTTTTGGAAGCCCAAGCCGAGGCTTACCGGGACCGCGCGTCACCACGATTTTTACGGCGGCAACAGTTTCCTTGAGGTTGTTTTTCTTGATAAGCAGGTTGATCTTATCTGTCCACTCGCTTTGTCCCGTAGCTTGAAGACCGATGTTGAAGAACTTGCATGACTGATAGAGTCTTTCCAGGTGGGCTTCCAGGAAAAGCACACGACCGTTTTCGGCGCGCATGGTTTCAAAGAACCCGTCTCCGTATAGAAATCCTCGATCAAAGGCCGATAAACAGGCCTTACGGCCATCTATAATGTCACCATTGAGAAGTACGTATTCTTTGGTCATGTTTTTCGCTCGTTTTAACTGCATGGTGTAGGGCCACGTCAAAGTAAATCGCAGCGTAGTACTGAAAATCCCCCTACATCCCCCTTTGCTAAAGGGGGACTTTTTAAATCCTCCCTTTGGAAAAGAGAGGTCAGGAGGGATTTTAGCGTCACCGTGCTGCCTGATGCAGCAGCTTAAAAAATGTCTCTCCTTTGTGTAGTGTCTCCTGATATTCCGTCTCGGGGTCGGAATTGTACACTATTCCTCCTCCGACGGAGAGGTAGATGCACCGGTCTTTATACACAGCGGTGCGTATAGCTATGCTGAGGTTCATGGTATCATGGAGACTTACATAGCCTATAGAGCCTGTATAGATGCCTCTTTTTACCGGTTCCAATTCTTCAATAATCTCCATAGCCCGTATCTTGGGACATCCGGTGATAGAGCCTCCGGGGAAAACGGCCATTAAGACGTCCGTCTGTGTACAATCTCTTCTTAGCATACCGGTGACAGTGGAGACAAGGTGAAAGACGTTCTGATAAGCTTCTATCCGCTTGTGTTCTTTTACCTGAACGGTTCCGGGGAGACACGCCTTTCCCAGGTCATTTCGCAAAAGGTCTACGATCATGGAGAGTTCCGCATCTTCTTTGGGACTCTCGAGGAGTTCCTTTTTCATTCTTTCATCTTCTGCCGGGTCTTTGCCGCGCGGTCGTGTCCCTTTGATGGGCCTGGTCTCGATATAACTTCCTTCCCGCCGGATGAAGCGTTCCGGAGAGGTAGAAAGCACGCAGAAATCCCCACAGTTCAGGTAGGCATAGAACGGAGCCGGATTAGCGGCGAAAAGGGCACGGAATAGTGAGTAAGGAGACCCGCCAAATTCAAAAGTAAATCGCTGGGAGAGATTGACCTGATATATGTCTCCCTGGCGGATGTATTCACGCACCCGCTTGATGGCGGAGACGTAGGCATCATGGGTGAAATTGGAAGTAAGGTCTTTTACCTGAAAATTTCCCCAACCTCCCTTCAAAATCCCCCCTTGCCCCCCTTTTCCAAAGGGGGGTGTAGGAGGATTAGGGGAGATCATTTCCCTTGGCCTTTGTCCGCCTCGGGCGGATGTTTGTTTCGTTTTGCTTGCGTCAAGCCGCGCAGGAGTTGGGCCCGCCCTGCGAATTTTGCTCTGAAATTTTTGTATCTTTTGATGGCCTTTTTCTGATTCCTCCCCATGCAACCGATGCCCAATCGTGACGATACGGTAATTTTGTTCTATGCGGTCATGGACAAGGATAATGCCCGGGAATATAAGATACAGATCAGGGAGGGAAAGATCATTTTCTGCTACGTCCGGCAGCTTTTCCAGGTGATAGCGGAGGTCGTAACCAAAATAGCCTACGGCACCGGCATAAAAGGGGAGTTGGATGTCAACAGAGGGCATCTTAAGACCGTCTAAGATTTCTTGCAACATATCAAACGGATTTCCAACAACTTCGATAGTGGTGTGCCTGTTGTTTATCTCTATTTTGTTGCCCCAGGCCCGTACTACCAGGAATGGGTCACAGGCAAGGAACGAATACCTTGAACAATCTCCCCGGCCGCCACTTAGAAGGAGGAAGGCATTTACATCGCTGCTCAAAGGGGCGTAAATGTCCTCTATTTTTTCATCTCCCCGGATAAAGTCAACCGGTTGAGATTCTATATTTACAATTTTCCCTATTACCTGTTTTAACTTATGCATGTGATTGTTTAACTAAGTGCAGAAAATTCCCGGCCATTTTATAACCATGCTCCGTCATAAAGGACTCGGGATGGAACTGGACGCCCCAAATAAGGTAATGCTGGTGCGCAATACCCATGATCAGGTTTTCCTCATTCCAGGCGGTTACCTGGATATCATCTGATCCCTTTTTGATTGTTAGCGAATGGTAGCGTGCCGCCCAAAAGGGATTAGGCAGAGCAGCAAAGATGCCTTCTCCATGGTGAAAAATCCTATCCTTTTCTCCATGTGCCGGGCGCGGCGATAGAACCGTATCACCGCCGAAGACCTCATTTATAATCTGCATGCCCAGGCACACACCAAGGATAGGGCAAATATCTTTAAATCGCCGGACCAAATCCTTGCAGATCCCGGATTCAGTCGGGGTCTTTGGCCCTGGAGAGATAATAATACAGCTTGGTCGTTCCTTTTCGATATCCAATAACCCTATAACATCATTCCGCCACACGACAATCTCTACCGGAAATTGGCTGAAGAGTTGGACTAAGTTGTAAGTGAAGGAGTCGTAATTATCGATAAGGACCAGTTTCACTGCCGTCTCCAAAAAGAAAAAGCCACCCGAGCCTGGGTGGCTTACGCCTAGGACATAACTCTTTCCCCTTTTTATACTGTATGGCTATCCTGGTGTCAATGACTTTAGACGCTTGAGAAAAGATCGCCGCTGGCCTTTGCCTTAAGTGATAATATCCATGTTCCCTTATTCACTCCGTAGTGGGGGAGAGAAAAACAGGGCGGATATTCCGCCCTGTTTTTCATAGTCAGAGGCTTTTCGAAAATGCTTAGAATCCAAACTGGGCATTATATTCCCTATAGGCCTTGGTAATTGGGTAGAAGCCCTCGTTTGTAATGATCTTTTGGCCTTCAAGGCTCAGTTCGAATTTGACGAAATCCTCCACTTTCTGTTTATTCGCCCTGTCCATATACTGATATAAAGGTCTGGTGATCGGATAGGAACCGCTGGTAATATTCTCCAGTTTAAGGGGGGATACGGCCTCGCTCTTCCTATCCCTGGCCACGTTTAACACCTTTACGCCGGGGACTACTTTGCCGTTGTCCACCACGTAGCCAACCCCTACGTATCCGATGCCGCCTTTGTCTCTTTTAACAACCTCTACGATCTGGGCGTTCCCGTTCATCTGATTCATGCTGTGGGCATAGTCGCCCTTGACTACGCCTTCGCGGAAAAAGACAAAGGTGCCGGAATTAGGTTGGCGGCCGTACAGAGTAATTGGAAGATTGGGACCGCCGACTTCATTCCAATTCTTTGTTTCACCCCTGTAGATCCGGCCGATTTCCTCCAGGGTAAGACTGTTTGCGCTGTTGGCCGGGTTGAGTATCACTGACAGGCCGTCAACTGCAAAGATAACGCCGATGGGATCGACGCCGCTAGCCCTGGCCTGCTGTATTTCTTCAGGCTTCATCGGCCTTGAGGCATTGGCCAGATCCGTAGTGCGGTTAATGACGGCCGCGATGCCCACGCCCGAGCCGCCGCCGGTTACAGCAATAAGCGCGCCCTTGTTTTTCTGGATATAGATTTCGGCCATTCTCTGCACCACATTGACCTCGGTATCAGAGCCTTTTACCTGGATAAAATCAGCAGCAAACAAAGATGTCACGGTCAGCAAAACTAAAAAACCAACGGTCAGCAGCCATACAATACCACCTGTTCTATTCTTCGACTTCATGAAAGGCCTCCTTAATTAAAATGATTTAAGCTCTTCGATTTCTAATACTTCGGGCAGATTGTCAACAAAAGCTCTTATCTCGTCGCGCACCCGCCGGTAATGGGCAAGGGCCTCTTCCTTGGTCTTTGCACCTTCGGCCAACTTCGGCGGATCATCAAAACCGGCATGAACCACCTTGGTCCGGCCGGGAAAAAACGGGCAATTCTCTTCAGCATGCCCGCAAAGTGTCACGACATAATCAAAAGTGATGGCGCTCAGTTCGTGGACATGTTTCGAACGCTGATGTAAAATATCCACCCCGGCTTCGGCCATGACTTCGACTGCAAGCGGGTCCAGACCGCCCGGCTCCAGTCCCGCGGAGTACGCATTTACTGCATCAGCCTTGAGATAATGCGCCCAGCCCTCAGCCATCTGACTCCGGCAGGAATTGTGTGTACACAGGAACAGAATTCTTGGTTTTGGCATCATTTCCGAAATCCTCGGTTGAACTTCCCAGAGATTAAATGAACCCATATCTCCGGAATCCGATCAGAAACTTATCTGATAGACGAACTGAACCTTGTGTTCATAATCGTCTGCGTTCGCCAGACCTCCGACCTTGCTATTGTTAACGTCATAGTTGTAACGTTCGTAGTTCACCATGACCATATTATGCTTGTAGACGTCATAACTCAACCCGGCGATAAGCAGGCGCGCAGAGTCATCTGAGACATCCACATTCGGATCAAAATAATCATAACGGCCGTGTACTCTCAGTTTTTCCAGGCCCGGAACCCTCACGAACCCGAACAAGGAATAGCCTTCGACCGTCTTTGCATTGCTGCCGGTAGTAAGCCAGGTCCCGGCCTGATTGCCTTTATTTCGGCAGACCTCACCGGCAACCGTGAAATATTTGGACTCGTAGCTGATGAAGCCTGTATTTATATGCCAGTCCGGGGCATTACTGCCCGTGTAGTCAGCGCTGTTGCCTTTCCCGGTGACGCCGAAATAGCTCAATTGCAGACCGGGCAACACGTCGGGCAGGGGCCGCACCGTAACCCGGTATTCCACCGCCTTGTCGTTGTTGTTTTCCGTGGCATGATACCCGCTCCCATTGTAAACACCGAGGTGATAGCTGCCATACTTACCCGCATAATATTTACTGACGTCCTTCTTATAGTCTTCGTTCATCTCACCGCCGAAATAACCCATAATGCCTATGCCGATATCCGATGAGTTAAAGTTACCGAATCTTTCCTGAAACATGGTCCCCTGGCACCGGTAGGGATTGACGTGTTCCTGGAAATCCAGCCAGGCCATATGGCCCATCCCAAGTTCCGTTTTATTATTGGTAAACAATCCCAGGTCCGGCAGATTGAACTGGGCGTAATAATACTTGAACCTGAGCAGCCAGCTACCATAAGCCTTATCACTACTGGAGTTTGTCTCCTGAAATATATCAGGCGTGACGCGCACGGAAAACCAGGGGGTAACCTGTTTTGTGAAATTGATGTAACCGCGCGTGACCGCGAATTGATTATAGCTCGACTGCTTCCCGCCGGACAGGGTATTTCCGGCCGAATAATCGATATAGGCCAGGGCGCCAAGGCTTACTCCTTCGAGGCCTTTGGGTAGCTTTGCCTCTTTTTTTTCACTTTCTTTTTCGATTTGCCCTGCCTCCTCTTCGGTCAGCACACCCTTTTGTTTCAGCTTTTCCAGCAAAGGATCTGCCGCATGGCTTGGAGGATTCTTCCAGGCCAAAGCAAACAGCACCAAAATAAAAATCACAAGGGTTTTCTTCAGTAAGCAATTTTCCATCTACTACCTCCTCTATTGATTTTTGTTAAACGCAGCTATGATTTAAGGCAGAAGATACCGCTGTAATGTGGCGTGATTATGGGTGTGGAGTGACAATTTCATGAAGGTCACTACTTATCCAGATACCGGGATAGCGGGCCATAGCCGCCTTAAAACCGGAGAATGCCCGCCGATGGTCTTTTTGGGTATGCAATAGACACTGCGGAAGCGGAAGTAAGCCGGGCATTTACCAATTTAACTTCTAACCCGTGGCTTTCGAGAATCTGAAATACCGGAATCCAATAGACCCCGGTTGATTCCATGGCAACGGTTTCGATATCGCACTCTTTCAGCCAAGCAGCCATCGCATGCAAATCTGCCGTAAAGCAGCCAAACTGCGTACAGGTTTTTCATCACGGTCCACATGAATTGCCACCCAAGGCTTTCCTGAGCCGATATCAATACCTGCTGCATTTTTCATTTTGCAATGCGATTCAGCACGCATTTTCAAAACGCTACATTGTTACGACATTTCTAAATTGGCTTGACACACAAAATTAACCCTGCCGTAATAACACTGTAACGTTGATGTGGTTTAAAGCTATATCATTACGTCCTCATGTATTGAAGGATAATAACACGTACGACACGAAGTGAAGCTTTTACAATAAATTGAAAGAGATGCTTTTAATATTTTTTGCACTTCTTTTCGTAGTAGGTTTGATCGTCTTGCGGTTTAGATTCATGAAAGATCGAAACCCTAATGCCGAGCTGTTGATTGACTTATTAAGACGTATCAGCACGAATGAAAAGGATGAAATGTCAAAATGATAGAGATGCAACCAGTTAACTATTTAAGGAACTGCGGATTATGAAAAAGAAACGTGTATTGGTCATTGGGCACAGTACTCCGGATAGTGATGCGGTCTGTTCCGCTATAGGGTATGCCTACTTTAAGAACCACCTGGATAAAACGCGGCTGTATGTCCCTTGCCGGGCCGGCGCATTGAACGAAGAAACGGCCTTTGTCCTTGAAAGGTTTAATTTGGAGACGCCCCTGCGTGTAGACAGCGTCGCGGCCACGGTGGAGGATATGGATATAGAAAAACCGATATTTGTTTCGCCGGAACATACCATGATGGATATCAGCTATCTGATCAAAGATAGAAACATCCAAAGCTTTCCCGTGGTGGATGGGCAAAACAGACTTCTTGGTATCGTGGATAAGATGGACCTGGCTGTCTATTACGTGGAACGACTGGAGATGGAGAACTTATCAGCCATTCCTATCGGTCTGAGTCCTTTGATGTCTGCCCTGCACGGAAAAATCCTGGCCAATACAGGGAAAATAAAATCGCTTCAAGGTGAGATATTTGTTGCCGCCTCGCAGCGAGGAACCACTATTAACAGGACAAAGCATGGGGATATCGCCATCCTGGGAGATCGGAGCGATGTGCAAACGGATCTGATCAAGGCAGGATGCGCGGCTCTCATTATCACCGGGGACCATCCTGTCAGTAAAGAAGTTTTGAAATTGGCCAGAGAGAAACAGGTGCTGGTGATCAGGTCGCCCCACCGGACATTTGCTACCGCTAGGCTGATCAACTTATGTATGCCTATCTCACATCTCATGTCAAAAACTGTACCCACGGTAGAGTTGACATCCACACTAAACGAAGTAAAGGAAAAGGTGCTGGAATCAAAATATCGGTGCGTAATAATTGATGGTTTCGTAAAAAGTCGTTTTTAGCTTAAGTATTTGAAATAATATTATTTTATTGCATTTTTGTCTTGACTTTCATGTTGTCCCGTGATAGAAAACATATGCAACATCAACATGTT
>DSAQ01000244.1 GCA_011046395.1 Pseudomonadota bacterium | reverse complement strand
ATCTCGGTGACATGGCGGCCTCCTTTGTTGGATTGCCACCAATTATGCCACATATTGCCAAAAAACGAAATATTAAATGTTACATGGTACTAGGTTATTCCTGGATGTGTCGCTGTAGTAATAGATGAGAGCGAAACAAAACTGGGTCTTATTTCTTCTTCCAAGATGCGAAGTGCTGTAAATGCAGGTCAGCAAGTTGCAGCGGTTTTTGTTGCTCTTCTTGGCGGTGGCTATATGCCTACCGACAAAGAGCAAAAGATGCGTGCATCCGTCGTCACGCGCTCCGTAGGAGAACACGGGGAATATATAGTTGTGAGAGTAACGTTCCAGAGAATCGTATGGAATACACAAGGGCAGGTCACGAAGTCAGAAAGTTTAACGGACCCTCAAATATATCAAGAGTTTTTTGAGAAGCTCTCGAAATCTATCTTTCTGGAGGCACAAGCAATATGAATAAATCCGTTTTATTTTTGATTGTAATCTCGTTGTTTTTTGTTGGTTGTGCAACTACACACCAACGGCTTCTCGACTCAGATTCCAGTCAGGTGCAATTGCGGAGCATTCAAACCAGAGCTTTTGATACAACAGATAAAGAAAAGACCTTGAGAACTGTTATATCAACTCTCCAAGATTTGGAATTTGTAATTGATAAGGCCGACGCAACTCTTGGAACAGTCAGTGCTACAAAATTAAAACATTACGCATTACGTATGACAGTTACTGTAAGACCTAGAGGAGAAACTCAGCTTTTAGTCCGAGCCAACGCGCAATATAATGTAACTCCTATTACTGACCCTGAACCATACCAGCAATTTTTTACATCATTAGAGAAGGCTATGTTTTTAACTGCTCATCAAGCTGATTAAAAAACAGATAACAAGTCACTCCACCGGTGCGAGATCACAGGAGCCAGAGGGGTCAGCCCTTGACATTGGACAAAACAGGAGGGAGAACGCTTCGCGTAAATACATGAATTCCTCTGTAGCTCATGAGTTTCTGCGAGTCCACCACCGTAGCAATATCCATCTCTATCCCGACGATTGGAAAAAGTTGCCTATTCCCGAAGTTCCGATGGAGAAGCAAACGCCGATAGTGAAACTTGTTGACCAAATCCTCGCGGTTAAACAAAAAGACCTTCAAGCTGATACTTCTGCCCTTGAACGCCAGATTGACCAGATGGCCTATGCCCTCTACGGCCTCACACCGGAGGAAATTGAGATTGTGGAGGGTAAAAAATCGTGTGAAGCAGGGTGGCCACAACATTCCGGAAAAAACTATCAGACGCAGGTATGAAAGAGGCTGGTACAATTTTCAACATCTTTACAAACAATTGGTGGATGCCTGGGTTCTTTTTGACAACTCAGGCGAAACGCCAACACTTCTTGATGAAGGAGAAAAATGATGAACAAGGTCAAAGCACAGATTCGAGATATTGATCTTGTAAAGGCGGAGATCGCGCTGCGACGTGCGGCTGCCAGGGCGAAAAAGATTGCCGAGGAGACGCATACCCCACTGGTGGTGTATGAAGGAGGACGTGTACTCAAGAAATTCCCTGGGAAAAAAAGAGCAAACAAGTCGTGTAAAACGGGCTGAAAGCCCTTTAAATATTTCGCGGTAACATGATGCTGGCAGCAGGGACAAAGGCATGGTTTGACATTTTCAAGAATAACGTAAAATATGATTCGGCTATGTAGGGTGGGCTGAGCCCCATAAGCGCTAAAATAAGAACTGCTAAATAAACGTATGTAGCATATCGAGTTGTAGCATTCTGTTTCTTGGACGTTCCCTAAGTTGCGCCCTGATGTGGGACCAGTGTTCTAAAGCCTTGGTCAACGATAATCTTGGAACTACAGCATGTTGCATAACCATGAACCAGAATTCGTATTCTCGCCACGGGCTCCTTACACCTTGTATATCTCCGTTCACCTCAGAATTCTGGGGGGCATTCGAGCGGGTACCCCCAGGGGGAAAAAGATTCCGCCTCTCGGTATAGGCGCTCTACAAGCAAAGCCACAAACATTTTTCCATACAGCCAAGCGATACAGCTGTTTGGGTCGGATTTGGGAAGGTGACCAACTCCTATGATGTTCTTTAGCCGCTTGAAAGCCAGTTCGATCTGCCATCGTCCGCGGTATAACGAGAGAACGCCCTCCCCGTCGAGGTTACGGCGACTGGCCGTGGTGAACAGGGTTATATATTCTGCATACTCTAAGGTTTCGGGGCGGAGTTCTTTTCCTTTTTTGGAGGCCATCCTTAGTAAACGCTTTTTGGACAATTCTACGGCCTCCTCGCTTTTCCTTAAGGAACAGAGGCGACCCTTAATAAGGCTCCCATCATCCGGGTCTTGGAACCACACGTCCCAATCGCCTACTTGGCCCTCAGTTAGTGAACGAAGGAGTTCTAAAACATTGAGGCTCTTTCCACGTCGTGTGAATAGAGGCAGATTCGTCGAGTGAAATCGTACCATCACATGCCCTTGGTGCTTGATAACATGCACGATTCCTTTTCGCTTACAGTATCCCCTATCGCCGACCATAAGGTCATCGGGCTCGACCCCGTATCGCTCAAAGCCCTCTACGACCTTTGTGGTTGTAACTGTGCAAGTATCGCACAACAATGTCTTCAGCTGAAAACAATAATGGATTCGCCAATCAGAACCCGTACTTCCGGGTTCACTTATAGACGTACCATCCACAATGCGTACGCGAAATTTCGGGCTAAGCTCAGCATCCGGTCTTTTCTCCCGAAGCGCTGCCAACAGCTCAAGGGCCATCCACCGAAGCCATTCTCCGGACACCCTAAGCCGATGCAGCAAAGCAACGTCTTCAATTTTGCAAAGACCAACTTCGGAAGCATAGGCCACGGTGGTCCGGAGAGACTTCCCATCGGCCAGATGTATGAGCAGCACCCGAAGCAAGGTTTCAGCCGAGCCAATCTTTCGCTTTCGTGTCAAAGCTCCCAACTCTGTAGCCTTGGACCCCCAATGTGCCGGCAAAAACCTCAACATGATTTTCCAATCGCCATCATTCGCTGTAGTTTTCATGGCGCGATGATATACGAATGGCTGCTAAAATACAAGCTTCTTATTTTAGCGCTTATGGGGCTGAGCCCACCAAAACACCGGCCTTACCGGATATGGCAGGAGAGCCACTGTCTCTGACTGCCTTCGTGCCAGAGGGGTTTATCCGTCGTACAGATGTTCTTTTGGTATGGACAGCGGGGGTGAAAGGGACACCCTGATGGAATATTTAAGGGGCTGGGAGGGTCTCCCTCTAAGACTATACGCTTTTGACGGCGGGTAGGGTCAGGATAAGGGGCGGCCGCCAGGAGGGCCTCAGTATAGGGGTGGTGGGGGACCTGTCCGAGGATATTTTTGTCTATTATTTCCACGATCTTTCCGAGATACATGACAGCGATGCGGGTGCTCAGATAATGTACGACCTGAAGGTCATGGGCAATAAAGAGATACGTAAGATTGAATTTGTTCTTGAGGTCGAGGAGGAGATTGATTACCTGGGCCTGTATGGAGACGTCCAGGGAAGAGACCGGCTCGTCCGCCACGATGAATTCCGGATGCAGGGCTAAGGCGCGGGCGATACCGATCCTCTGCCTTTGTCCGCCGCTGAATTCATGTGGATAGCGATAGAGTTGCTCGTCACCAATACCTACCTCCCTGAGTATATGGGTAACCTTTTCGGCCAGTTCTGTCCTGCTACGGCAGAGCTTGTGGATTACGAACGGTTCGGCCACAATATCGAATATGTTTCGGCGTGGATTAAGCGACGAGTAGGGATCTTGGAATATGATCTGCATATCCCTGCGCAAATTCCGCATCTGTCTCTGGGATAAAGATGAGACGTCCCGGCCCTTATAGAAAACCTGGCCTGAGGCAGGTTCCTCCAGTTTCAGTATGAGGCGGCCTAATGTGGACTTACCGCAGCCGCTTTCACCCACCAAGCCTAATATCTCGCCCGGCATGATGGTAAGGTTAACGCCGGCCACGGCCTGTAAGACGTGGTCTTTCCCGCCCCAGAAACTGCTCCGCACCTGATAATGTTTAAATAGGTCTTTGACTTCAACCAGCGGGTTCATGGCTGGCCTGCCTTTAAAAAGCACCGCACGAAGTGCCCCTTTTCTACCTCAAGAAGTTGTGGCTCGGCGCTGAGACATTCTTTATGCGCTTCTTTACAGCGGTTCTGAAAGGCGCAGCCTCCGGGCAGGGCGGAAAGCGACGGGACCGTGCCGGGTATGGGCGTAAGGCGGCGTAAGGGTTCTTTATTCAATGAAATGTGCGGCAGGGAGGCCAGGAGCCCCCTGGTATAGGGATGGAGCGGCCGGGAAAAGAGGTTAGCGACATCGGCCCCTTCAACTATGCGTCCGGCGTACATGACGATGACCCTCTGGCCTACCGCGGCCACCACGCCGAGATTGTGGGTAATCAAAAGGAGGGCCATACCGATTTTCTTTTTGAGGTCGGCGAGCAGGTCCAGAATCTGGGCCTGGATAGTGACATCCAGGGCCGTGGTCGGTTCATCGGCGATCGTGAGGGCTGGCCGGCAGGCCAGGGCCATGGCGATCATAACCCTTTGTCTGAGTCCACCGCTCAGTTGGTGGGGGTAATGCCTTATCCGTTCGGCAGGGGAGGGGACGCCGACCAGGCCGAGGAGTTCAATGGCCCTTTGTTCGGCCTGATGACGCGGCATCTTTTCGTGTACGAGTATGGCCTCTGTGATCTGGTCGCCTATGGTGAAGACCGGATTGAGGGCAGTCATAGGCTCCTGAAAGACCATGGAAATTCGCCGGCCCCGGAGGCGGCGCAGGTCTTCCTTTTCCAGTTTCATAATATCCTGGCCGTCGAACAGGATTGAACCGGAGACTATCCTGCCGGGAGGCTCTGGAATGAGCCTCAGTATGGACAGGGCCGTGACACTCTTACCGCAACCGGACTCGCCTACCACACAGACAGTTTCTCCCTTTTCCACAGTGAAGCTTAGGCCATCGACCGCCTTTATTATGCCTTCTTCGGTGTAAAAATATGTCTTTAAGTCCTGGACGGAAAGTAGTGGCTGGGGTGTCATGGGTTAATAGTCATTGGTCAATGGTCATTGGGACCTTGGACTTCGAGTTTTTCATGCCCGCTTAACAGGCGGTTAGGTTATAATAAAACAAAGATTGTTTCAAGGGAATGTTTGCCGTATAATGCGTCCTTGGATATGAAAACTCCGGCAAAGATATGGGAAATCAGCGGCCGCATGTTTCTGGCCTGGGGTTTTTTTGTCCTACTATCCTGCTTGGCGTGTTCCCCGCCGGGAGGGGGCAGTGAGACCCCGGGTCGTCCGGCAGAGGCCGGACCGCCCTGCTATGGCGACACCCTGATCACCGGGTCTATCGGCGAGCCTTCAAACTTAATTCCGATCCTTGCTTCCGATAGTTCTTCTCATGAGGTGGCCGGCCTCATATACAACGGCCTCGTGAAATATGACAAAGACCTGAAGCTGGTGGGTGATTTGGCCGAATCGTTTGAGGTCTCGAAATCCGGGTTGGTCATTACCTTTCATCTGCGAAAGGGGGTAAGGTGGCATGACGGCCAACCTTTTACCGCCGCAGACGTCTTATTTACCTATAAAACCATGGTCGATCCCCATACCCCAACCGCCTATGCCGAGGACTTTCTGCAGGTGGAAAAGGCGGAGGCGGCGGACCCTTATACCTTCCGGGTTACCTATAAAAAGCCCTTTGCCCCGGCCCTGGCCAGTTGGGGGATTTCTATTCTGCCCGGACATCTTCTGGAAGGAAGGGATATCATGAAGAGCCCTCTGGCGCGCCATCCCGTCGGCACCGGCCCCTTTATCTTCAAGGAATGGAAGACCGGGGAAAAGGTTGTCCTTGCCTATAATCCCGATTACTTCGAGGGCCGTCCCTATATCGATCGCTATATCTACCGGATTATCCCTGATTCCGCTACCATGTTCATGGAACTTAAGGCCGGGGGTATAGATAACATGGGCCTTACACCCCTTCAATATGCCCGGCAGACCGAGTATCGAAAGTTTAAAGAGAACTTTAATAAGTACCGCTATCCGGCCTTTGCCTATACCTACCTGGGTTTCAATCTGGAAGATGAGAAATTCAGGGACAGGCGGGTGAGGCAGGCCGTTTCCTATGCCATCGATCGCGGAGAAATTATCGAAGGGGTTCTCCTTGGTCTGGGACAGGAGGCCACCGGGCCGTATAAACCTGGTACCTGGGCCTATAATCCCAATGTAAAGCGGTATCCCTACGATGCCGTCAAGGCCCGGGAACTTCTACAAGAAGCGGGGTGGCGGGACACGGATGGTGACGGCATATTGGATAAGGACGGAATACCATTTCGCTTTACCATCATTACCAACCAGGGGAATGATATCCGTGCCCGGACGGCAGAGATCATTCAGCGCCGGCTGAAAGAGGTGGGTATTGATGTTAAGATCCGGATCATTGAATGGGCGGCCTTTATCAAGGAATTTATCGAGAAGAAGACATTTGAGGCCACCATCCTGGGATGGACCATAACCCAAGATCCCGATATATATGACGTCTGGCATTCTTCTAAAAACAAACCTGGCGAGTTAAACTTTATCTCTTACAGGAATACGGAAGTAGATGCCTTGCTGGAAAGGGGCAGACGCACCTTTGACCAGGAAGAACGCAGAAAGATTTACTGGCGTATTCAGGAGATACTGGCCGAGGAAGTACCTTATGTGTTTCTCTATGTCCCGGACGCCCTTCCGGTAGTGCAGGCCCGCTTTAAGGGTATTGAACCCGCCGCCGCGGGTATAACCTATAATCTGATTAAATGGTATGTACCAAAGGCGGAGCAGAGGTATAAGATGATAGCGCATAGCTCATAGCTCATGGATGATAGCTGAAAGCAAAAAGTAAATCATAAGAGGTTCTTGCAAAATCCTTATGATCGGATTGTCGTCATTCCGGCGAAAGCCGGAATCCAGTGACTCCGATCATGCCTCCGGCAGATTCGCCGGGGCGAACCAGATTAAGACACTCCTGGACACCGGTTTTCACCGGTGTGACGACTTTTGCAAGAGCCTCATAACTTACGAATAATAAATCGGAAAATGGCTGCTTACATCCTAAAAAGATTATTTCTAATGATTCCTATCTTTCTGGGAATAACCGTCATCTCTTTTGCCGTTCTGCATCTTGCCTCTGGTGCGCCTACGGAGATGCAGACCATGATGCAGCCCAAGGTCTCTCTGGAGGCCCGGGCTCGCCTCAACGCCATCTATGGCCTGGATAAGCCCCTCCATATACAGTATTTTGATTGGCTGAAGAGGCTGGTACGATTTGATTTTGGCCGGTCTTTTTCGTCTGACAACCGGCCGGTACAGGAGAAGATCATGGAGAGGTTGCCGATTACCCTCTTTATCAATATCCTCTCTCTGGTTCTTATCTTAGTTGTGGCCATACCCATAGGTGTCCTCTCTGCAGTTCACCGGTATTCTCTTTTTGATAAGGCCACCACGCTTTTTGTCTTTGTGGGGTTTGCCACTCCGACCTTCTGGCTGGCGCTGCTTTTGATGCTCGTGTTTGGCGTGTATCTGGACTGGCTGCCCATATCCGGTCTCAAGTCCCTGAACTATGAATACCTTGGTTTATGGGGTAAGGTGGTTGACTTAGGCAGGCATCTCATTCTTCCGGTCCTCCTTTCGGCATTCGGCGGGTTAGCCGGTCTTTCCCGCTATATGCGCAGCAACATGCTGGAGGTAATACGGCAGGATTATATCATTACGGCCAGGGCTAAAGGGCTGGCTGAAAGGGTTGTTATATATAAACACGCCCTGCGCAATGCCTTACTCCCGGTGGTAACTGTTCTGGGCCTATCTATCCCCGGCCTCATCGGCGGCAGTGTCATATTTGAATCGATATTTGCCATTCCGGGCATGGGACAGCTCTTTTACGGCGCGGTTATGGCCAGGGATTACCCGGTGGTTATGGGTGAGCTGGTCATCGGGGCGGTTCTGACTCTTATCGGTAACCTGATAGCGGATATCTCTTATGCCCTGGTTGATCCACGGATACGGGTGCGCTAAGTAATGAAGAGGGCATTAGCTAAAGAATTCTGGCAGCGGTTCAGACGCCATCGCCTGGGGTTAACAGGGGCCATGGTGGTCTTATTGCTCTTTATTGTCTCTCTGGCGGCTCCTGTATTTTCTCCATATGATCCAAGCTATATTGATATCAAATCTATCCTGGAACCACCCAGTTATGAACATCCCCTTGGCACTGACCAGTTAGGCCGCGATGTCCTCAGCCGGATTATCTGGGGAGGGCGCATCTCTCTTATGGTGGGGTTTGTAGCCGTGGGTATTGCTACGGTTGTTGGTGTCTTTTTAGGGGCTATGGCTGGTTATTACGCCGGTTATGTGGATACGATTATTATGCGTTTTGTGGATATTATGCTCTGTTTCCCGACGTTTTTTTTGATTCTGGCGGTCGTGGCCTTACTTGAACCCAGTATCTGGAACATCATGGTGGTCATTGGAGCGACGGGGTGGATGGGAATGGCCCGTTTGATTCGGGCGGAGATCCTGTCTGTAAAGGAGAGGGACTATGTCCTGGCGGCTCGGGCCTTAGGAGCCAGCCACGCCCGCATAATATGGAGGCACATTATACCGAATGCTATGGCTCCGGTACTGGTCGCTGCCACTCTGGGTGTAGCTGCGGCTATACTAACCGAATCTGCCCTGAGTTTTTTGGGTATCGGTGTCCAGCCGCCTACGCCGAGTTGGGGTAATATCCTTACCGCGGGCAAGGACAGTATTGAAGTAGCCTGGTGGCTTTCTTTTTATCCGGGTATGGCTATACTTATTACTGTGCTCGGCTATAACCTCCTTGGTGAAGGTATAAGGGATGCTATCGATCCACGGCTGAGGGATGGAAGAGGATGATAAGAAAGGGTTGTGTCCTTCTAATCTGTTTTTTCCTGATGGGGATTGCGGATGCAGCGGCAGCCGACAAGGTGTCGGGTAATAAGGCCGCTTCTCCGCCTGCGGTTCCCGGCCCAAGAATAATTATGAAACAGGAAGAGACGCCGCGATGGAAAAGCAAATGGGATCTGGCGCGTAAATTTACCCGCCAGAAGAAATATGACGTAGCCCTGGTTCTGTACAGGGAAGTATTGGAAATCAAGCCTACCCTGGATGACGCCCGCCTTGAGATGGCCCAGATATTGAGATACCTGGGTAAAGATACAGAGGCCATAGAGGCCCTGGAGATTTTTTTAGAGTCAAAGCCTGACCGCATCGATGCCATGCTTCCTCTGGCCGAACTTTTAGCTGCCCAAGGGAATGAAAAAAGGGCCGTCAAACTTTACGAACAGATACTTTTAAAGGAGCCCGCAAATTTTTCTGCCATGAAGGGTCTGGGAGAGGCCTATCTTAAGCTTAAGAGCTACTCAGAGGCATCTGATCATCTGCTTAAGGCCTTGAATTTAAACCCCCGCGACATGGATCTGATTTATAAGATAGCTATCTGTCTGGATAACCTGGGAAAATCCAGCGAAGCTGCAGCCTATTACCAAAGCCTGATCGGCCTTAAAGGCAACGACCCGGTTTTTGTTCACCGTTATGTGGATTCTCTTATAAATGCCGGTCGTGAGGCAGAGGCCATAAGTGTGCTCGCCGGATTTCTGAAAAATTATCCGGATAATCTGGCCGGCCACGAGAAGATTGCCCAGCTTTATCTTAAGAAAGAGAAGAAGAAAGAGGCGCTGCCTCATCTGAAAGAGATGCTGAGTAAAAATCGAAATGACAGTAAACTCCTTTTTAAGATAGGGCAGATTGAAAGTGAACTCGGGCTTTACAAGGATGCCGTATCCAACCTCCAGACCCTGTTAAAGATTGAACCAAAACACAAAGAGGGGATGGTTATATTGGCCCAGGCCCTTTCTGCCAGCGGACAATACCCTGCGGCCATAGAACAGTATAAGGCTTACCTGTCTCTTGCCCCAAAGAACGAAGAGGTCCGGAAAGGGCTGGCCGGGATTTACTTAAAGACCAAACAATATCCAGAGGCAGCCGCTATATATGAGAAACTAAGCCAGGAGTACCCGAAGAAAACAGGCTTTAAATTTGATTTAGCCGATGTATGGCTGAAAATGGGTGAACGAGAAAAGGCCCTTAAGTCCCTTGAGGATATTTTATCCATTGAGCCTGAGAATAAAGAGGCCCTGGTGAAGAGGGCCGCGGCACTACAGACATTAGGTAGGGTAGGTGAGGCTACCCAGGCCTGGCAGATGGTGGTCGAGGTTTATCCTGACCTTTCGCCGGCAAAGCTGGCCTTGGCCCATCTCCTTATTGAACAGGCCCGGGTGGCTGCGGCCCAAAAATTATTTCGCTCTGTTCTGGCAGATGATGGTAAGAACCTGGAGGCACTGAAAGGACTGGCAAAAACACATGAGGTAAGGGGTGAGCTGGATTTAGCCCTGGATACATTTAAGAAGATACTGGCTACCTATCCCGCTGATAAGGATGCAAAGTTCGGTCTGGCACGTACTTATGAGGGCATGAAAAATTATGAAGAGGCCGGGGAGTGTTATGCCCGTCTGCTTGCCGAAAATTCCGACTCGCAGGAGGCCCTACTTGGCCTCGCCCGTCTGGCCAGGCTCTCCGGTAACTACCATAAGAGTCAGACTATGTATTCAGACATTTTAAGTCGGTATCCTGACCTTGAAGCCGCCCGGACCGGCCTGGCAGAACTTTATATCGATGAGGGACGTACAGATTATGCCCGGGCTGAATATCAGAAGATGATCTTAAAAGATCCAGGTTCAGCTGCAGGGGGTCGGGGCCTGGTGCTTCTTCATCTGAGAGATGATAAGGACAAAGAGGCTGAGAATCTTCTAAAGAGTTATCTTGCTTCTCACAGTGGTAGTGATGGGGATCGTCTTCTACTGGCCCGAATACTTACAGGGCGCAAAAAATGGGACGAGGCCGCAGGTATCTATCAACCAATGTTTAATAGGGGAGAGGTGGCCGGAGAGGCGCGGATCGGGTTGGCCGAGCTTTACTATAAAAGTGAACAATTCCTGCAGGCCGTGGCAGTTTATAATGCGGCGTTACAGGAAACGCCATACTCAGCGCTGGCATTAATCGGACTCAGGAAATCTCTGTTTGAAGCCGGAGACGGCATATATTTTGAGATTATTGACCTGGAGATCGAAAAGCTATGCCAGCGCCGTCCCGACATTTTTTGGAATGATGACTTATTTAAGAGTGAACTCCTTGACTGGCCGGAGAAGGTGGCCCTGTACCAGAGGATCAAAGAGAACAATCCCGAACACTTCCTGGCCGGATGGTTTTTGGCCCGGGCCCTGGAGCATGTGGATGTGGATAAAGCACTAAAGGAATATGAAGACTGGGTGGAGAAATATCCGGATAATGAGGGCGGGTTGCTCAAGCTGGCCCGGCTTTACGTACGGAAGTTCGCCTTTTCTAAGGCCCTGGCCCGGTATGATAAGCTTCTGGCCATCGATCCCAATAATGCCCCTTACCAGGGCGAAAAAATACAACTGTTTTTTGATTGGGGGCGTGGCGATAAGGCCCTGGCTCTTTTAAAAACGCTCCTTATCCCTCATGTCGATGACGTAATTGAAGAGAAACTTAAACAACTAGCGGAGAACGAAGAGGATCAGGAGATAAAGGATAAGCTGGTTCGCTTTCTTTCCAAAAGATCTAAGGGTTCTGTCTATTGGTTGTATGAAAAATTTTTCCGCGAGATTGAAAAGAAAAGGTTCCCGGAAAAACTCCTCCCCGGGATGGAGCGAATTCGTCTGGATCTGTATGGAGATTACCTGATTCAGAAAAGAGCGCATGATAAAGGAGGGATATTTAGCATCATTCCCCGGAGGTAGATTTTGAGGGGAAAGAATGGGGATGGCATCTGAAGAATCAATATATGAAAAGAATCCCATTTCTGTTGCTGGTTATTTTCTTCCTCAACGGCTGTGCCGGCCTTTATTTTAAAGAGTCTGAAGTTTATGCCCCGCCTCCGCGTGTAGAGGACATTTCCCGGTTAGACTTTCGTGAGCAGTGGTTTGGCGTCATTTTTAACGGTGATAAGATCGGATTTAGTCACCTCAAGATTGAGGATGCAGCGTCTCCGAATCTTTTCAGAGTAGAGTCGGAAGGAACAGTTTATCTGAACTTCATGGGGTTTAAGAAAGAAATCATTATGAAGAGTACGGAATGGGTGAATCCTGATCTGACGCTGGTCCAATTTGAGAGCAAGCGGATCATGGACAGGGAAAAGATATTGGCAAGAGGATGGGTCGAAGTAGGACGGCTTCAGGTAAAAGTTAGCGGGGAAGGATACGAGGAAGAAAAAGCCTATGAACTGTCCGGCCCCTTATACGGCATGGGTCTTATCAACCTTATCCCTCATTTTCAAGGACTGGAGGCGGGAAGGACATATCGGAATTGGGTATATGATGTCCAGTCTCAGGGGCTTGAGGAACTTACCCAGAAGGTCGTGGGCCTTGAAGAGAGTAAACTACTCGATGAGCCGGCCTTCCGGATAGAAACAACGCTTACCGGCCTGTCCACCACGAGTTGGGTCAATACCCGGGGCGAGACCCTTCTGGAGACGGCCATAAATGGCGTCTTAATAACGGCCAGGGAAAATGAGACCATGGCTAAGGAGTTTATTTATCAGGGTAGCCTGGGCAAGAAAGACCTGCTCCTTGATTTTAGCCTTATCAAGACAGAAGTAAAGATTCCTTGCCCGCGCCAGATAAGGAAACTGGATATAATCCTTACCGGATTAGATAATGGGGTCTTTTTAAATGAGGATGAAAGGCAGAAAATTAAGGTTGTCTCGCTGGATACGGGCAAGAATTACCAGTTCCTGGTAGAAGTTCCTGATCTTTCCGGGTATAAAAGCGAACCCATTCCTGTACGGGATGACAGGTATAAAAAATATCTCCTCCCCACCGGCTCTATCCAGAGCAACCATCCGGATATCGTAAAACTCTCCACTGACATTATTGCGGGAGAGACAGACGCCCTTAAGGTGGTAGAAAGGCTTACTTCCTGGGTGGACAGGTAGATAAAAGACAGTCCGGCGGATTCTTTTACCGCAGTTAACGTCCTTCGTTCCCGCGAAGGGGAATGTCAGGCCCATACCTATCTATATGCGGCCCTGGCCCGGGCCGCAGGTATACCCACTAAGATTATTTCTGGTATTGTCTATGTGGAGGATACCGGTTTTCTCTACCATAGCTGGGCGGAAAGTTATGTGGGTTACTGGCTCTCTGTGGACCCCACCCTGGGTCAGGTAAACGTAGATGCCACACACATAAAACTGATCGAAGGAGAGGATGTCCAATCTTTAAGTCCGCTGGTAAATATCGTGGGCAGGGTGCAGGCATCTATTAATGGCTATGAACCGCAATAGCGAGCGCTAACCTCGCTGCAAACAACGGGGAATGCGCTCGCTATGCATGTTCAAGAGCTTGAAGAAAAAGTATCTGCCCTTGGGAGTATGTTGAGTATAAAAACAGAGATTTTGTTTGACCCCTGTTTTTTTAGCTATCCATTTTGTCAAATCTGACTCTGCTCATTGCTTTTTGACTAAACCCTTGCCCCAGAAGCATGTGCGCAATGCATCCAAGAAATCTGCCGAATATATCAGTAGCGGTGGTGGATACAGCTAAAAACGTTGTTTCTCCGTAACAAAGCATGCTATAAAAGGTAATCGCAATTATTAATCGGCAAGAAATTTAATGCGTTGGCTGCGAATGGAGGTGTCTATGGTCAAGAAACGATTGATGCCAGACAAGTGTATGAACAAGATAGACAAAACGGTGAAGGAGTTTTCAAATGCCTTAGGATTTTGTCATTCTATAGAAGACAAATATAAGTTGTGGAATAAGTTCATGCGTGAAATGATAAAATGCAATATAGGTTTGATTCATTGTTTATATCTATTGAACGAACATTTCATTAAGGAAACGGTTCTGAAAAGTATTCTCGAAGATGATGATCTTATAGGTGAATTTTTCGAAAGTGAGCTGTCGAATAAAAAGGATAAACTGGTCGAGAGATTTAAGAAGATAAAACGATCACTTACAAAAAGCCCCGTTCGAGAAAGGGTCCAATCGCACCTTATTGAGGCGACATATTGTTACCTATATGGCTTTGATCAAGCTGCGATTGCTCTTTGTAGAGCCAGTCTTGATTTTGCCTTGAAGGGCCAATTACATAAACAAGATAACGATCGCATTTCCTTGGAAAAATTGATTAATGAAGCCGTTACTAAAGGATACTTGGAAAGCCATGGGCCTGTTGCTCACAACATCAGGCTGCGTGCTAATGAGGTAATGCATGAGAGTCCTTTTAAGTCTGATCCACTGAAAATAATAAACGATACGCGAGAAGTCCTTGAAATACTTTATAAACCTAGACAGGCGTAGAGGTGTATAACTAACCTTCACATAATTCTCACATTATGCTACGATTCCTCTATGAGCTAGCAATGAAAGACCCTTACTCGGCTTCACAAGGCCTGGAGTTGCAATAACGGGAGGGCGAATACTATGCGCCAGCATAAATTATTACTGAAGGATTTTTATCTAATAATATCCTTATGCTTCTCATTCTTTGTGATGACACCTGCTTTTTGTATGGCGCAGGTAGATGCGCCAGCATTGTTGAAATCAGCAAAACCAGCTTTGGTGGTAATCACAACCTTGGACAAAAAGGGAAATCTGTTACGAACAGGAGCAGGATTTTTTATAAATTCCAAAGGTGAGATAATAACCAACCTACATGTCATGGAGAAAGCTGTCTCCGCGACTGTCCGGTGCATGGATGGAAAAACCTACGACGTGCTGGGAGTTATTAGAGAAGATGAGGACTGGAACTTAGCAAAGCTTATGATTGACCTGAGAGATAAAGAGATTTTCCCATTCTTAGAATTGGCAACCAAACTTCCCCAAGAAGGAGATAGAGCCTTTGTCATAGAAAACTTAACGGACTCTGAGCAAAGGGTATTTGATGGGTTGGTCTCATCAGTACGCACGGTTCCAGACTTAGGTCCAATAATTCAGATAAGTATCCCTATGCCAGAGACCTTAAGCGGTAGCCCTGTACTAGACGGAGCGGGTAAGGTTTTAGGTGTAGCAGTGGTACTGACTAAGGAGGGAAAGAGCGTTAGCTTAGCAATTCCGTCGCAAAAAGTAGCTGAGCTTGAATCAGGTGATAGTTTTTCTCTGTACCCGGTTTATGCAACGCCTGAGAAGCTGTACCAGGCTGCCTTAAACAGGATAAAAAGTATGGATTATGTGAGAGCACTATTCTTAGCAGAAGAGCTGGCTGGTAGTGGGATTCGGCTGTTCGGGAACCCCGAAACCACGGACGATCTCCAAAAAGTAAAACGAGCGGTAGATCTGTGTAATAAAATTATCCAGAGCAAACCTGACCTAGCCGATGCTCATTATAGTCTTGCTACCCTCCTTGCCCGATTAGGCGACACCAAAGGGGCTATAGAAGCGTGCAAGAAAGCCATAAAACTTAACCCAGACGACCCCATATATTATAGCGAGCTCGGTGATTTGTACTTAGAGCTTAAAGAGTATCAAAAAGCCATAGAAGCTATCAAAATTTCGATCAAATTAGAACCGGGCCCTTTCCACTATGTCCATCTTGGGAAGGCATATCTTGCAGGTGGTCAGCCCAGGGAGGCCCTACGAGCATTTTTTACGGCGGTAAAAACGGTGCCCACATCGGAGATGGAACCCCATACTCCCCTTGCCCCATATCCCCCATATCTCAGCATAGATTCTGCTTATTCTATACACAGCGAGTATCAAAAAGACGCCGTTGTGGTTTTCCAGAAGGCAGTTAATACGCTAAAGGCTGATCCAAAAACACCGCCGGGTTACTTAGCCCAAGCTTACTTCCACCTTGGTGAATCTCATGAGAGACTTGGCTACCATGATAAAGCTATAGAGGCTCTAAATCAAGCCCTTAAGATTGAACCGCAAAACCCTTCCCGCTATGTCCGTCTTGGCAAGGCATATCTTGCAGGTAATCAGCCCGAGGACGCCCTACAAGCATTTCTTGCGGCGGTGAAAATGGGACCTACGTCAGAGCTGACATCTCTATATTGCAGTATAGGTCTTGCTTATTCTGTGCATAGCGGGCATCAAAAAGACGCAGTTAAGTTCTTCCAGGAAGCAGTTAATATGCTAAAGACTGATCCAAAAACACCCCCCAGTTACTTAGCCGAGGCTTACTTCTACCTTGGTGAATCTCATGAGAGACTTGGTCAACATGATAAAGCTATAGAAGCCTTAAAAGAGGCCGTTAAGATTAAACCTGGTGATGAATCTTACGTGCATAAGATAGCTGATGTCTACATACAATGGGGTCATTCCTATTCCAAGCTTGGTAAGTACGTTGAAGCCATCAATACATATAAGAAGGCAAGAGAGCTTGACCCGGAAAACACTGCCGCATTATTCCCACTTGGCTTATTATATGTTGGCCTTGGCCAGTATACAGAGGCCGTAGCAGCCTTAACTCAACAAAGGTAAGCCACTGGTTCTACCAGTGAGACTTGAAAAGGTTTGACCGTTGAGGGATAACATCCTCCTGTGGCTTGATGAGCAAATGTCACAGGAGGATGTCATGTCAGAATT
>DSAQ01000242.1 GCA_011046395.1 Pseudomonadota bacterium | reverse complement strand
TTCCTGTGCCAACTCAAATGACAGAGCAGTAAAATTTGTAGTGCCCATAAATATGCCCATTATTAGCTTAACATATTGGTTTTCCTAAACTTTTAACTATGACTGTGGTAAACTTGGGTTATGCAAGGTTTGATACGCAGGGTATAGAAGCTCCGTCAGTCGCTTGCGGTCCCTTCGGGCAAAGGCCTCGGCCACATCAGGGTTTTTTGCGACCAGATAAGCAAGGCTCATGGCCATGTTTTTCTTGAACTCAATGTCGTTCAAGAAAAACTGATACTGATTTCTCAGTCTCTTTGCTTCGTTGACGTGAATCAGGCTGTCTTGGAAGCGGTAGGAAACCACAAACAGGGACGTGGCCCCCATGGCGGCGAGGAAAAGGAAGGGGATAACCAGCTTCCACTTGAGGCTAAGGTCTTGTAACCGGCGTAAGCTCAACGATGACCCTTGGGTGCATTCGCTCTCTGAGGTTTGGATGCTATATAACCTACAACCTCATTTAATGCTTTTTGGCACAACGTACCGTATAATTTGCTGAGTTGAAATATAATATGTTGTATGGAATTTAACAAGTTGCATTTTAGCTTGGGGCAGGATGCTGTTGCCGCTCGTTTGGAGTAAAACACCGCTTAGGTAATAGGCGCGCTGCCCCATTCAAGAATAAACATTACTATCGATGGGAAATTGAAGCTCCCCGCTGCCCGCCAAGGGCAGACCTGGATGGCAAGCTGGGGGGAATGCGCTCGCTATGCATGTTCAAAAAACACCCGTGCAAACCGCAAGTTCTAAATTGGTTTGACAAGGCGTGAGATTCTTTTGACAATACCCAGGATAACAAATAAAATGTAAATATGAAGCCTTGGTATGAAACATTTGAACATGGAGCAGATATTGGCATTCGTGGAAAAGGCCGGACGCTGGAAGAGGCCTTTTCCAACGGGGCAAAAGCCCTTTTTGCGCTGATGGCCGACCTATCCACAATTGAACCGCAGAAAGAAATCCAGGTGGAGTGCACGGCGCCGGATAGAGAAACCCTCTTTATGGTCTGGTTAAATCAATTAATTGCCCTGGCAGATATAGAGAAAATGGTCCTTTCCGAATTCAACCTCACTATAAGGAATAACAACTTAACCGCTGTAGCCCGGGGCGAATCCATAGACCCTCAGAAACACGACTTAGGCGTAGAGGTCAAAGGAGCCACCTTTACTATGCTCAGGGTATTTCGAGAAGCTGGCTACTTTGTGGCCCAATGCGTAGTTGATGTATGAGGTAAGGGACATGGAAATCAAATCATTAAAGAAAATTAATGACTTTCTCTGGGAGCTCCCGCCACTGGGTGAGATGCGTGTCCCCGGGCTCATCTTCGCCAGCCAAAAACTGGTTGAAGAAATGGATGAAAAGGTCCGCGAGCAAGTTACGAACGTAGCCTGCTTACCCGGTATTGTCCACGCCTCCATTGCCATGCCGGATGCTCATTGGGGCTACGGGTTTCCCATAGGCGGAGTAGCCGCCTTTGATCCGGAAGAAGGTGGCATTATTTCCGCCGGCGGCGTGGGATTTGATATATCCTGCGGTGTCCGCACCCTGACCACCGGACTTACCAAGGATGAAATCATGCCCTCCCTGGAAAGATTGATCGCTAAGATCTTTCAGGTAGTTCCCGCTGGTGTTGGCTCAGAGGGTAAAATAAGACTCACCCCGGCCCAAATCGATGATGTCCTGGCCGGCGGGGCAAAGTGGGCGTTAGATAAGGGCTACGGACTCCCGGAAGACCTGGGATACATAGAAGAAGGCGGTTATGTTACCTGGGCTGATCCCAAACAGGTCTCCGACCTGGCCAAAAAAAGACAATTTAGAGAAGTAGGAACCCTCGGGTCAGGGAATCACTATCTGGAAATACAGCATGTATTCGAGATCTATGATGCCGAAGCCGCCGAAGCCCTGGGCATCAAAAAGGATGATATTCTTATCGCCATCCATTGCGGTTCCAGGGCCTTGGGGCATCAGATAGGTACAGATTATCTGGTTACCCTGGCCCAGGCATCTAAAAAATACAATATCCCCATCCGTGAGCGGGAACTGGTCTGCGCGCCCATTAACTCACCCGAGGGAAAACGTTATTTCGGAGCAGTCGGCGCAGGAATAAACTGTGCCCTGGCCAACCGGCAGGTTATAAGTCACCTGACCCGTGAAGCAGTATACGAAATTATCCCTCAGGCTAAATTAGAAATGTTATTTGACGTCAGTCATAACACCTGCAAGGTCGAAGAGCATGTTGTGGATGGCAAAAAACGAAGACTCTATGTCCACCGTAAAGGCTCAACCCGGGCCTTTGGTCCAGGAAGACCGGAAATACCACCGGGCTTCCGATCCATTGGCCAGCCGGTCTTTATTGGCGGAACTATGGGCACCTGCTCATTCATTCTGGTAGGCACAGAATTCGGTACAGAACAGGCTTTTGGGTCAGCTTGCCACGGAGCCGGTCGCAGTATGAGCCGCAAACGAGCTACCAAAACCTGGCGTGGAGATACGGTTATAAAGGATTTATCTGCTAAAGGAATCATAATCCGTACCCGTTCCTATCGAGGCGTGGCCGAAGAAGCGCCGGGTGCTTATAAGGACGTAGTGGAAGTGGTGAACGCCGCTCACCAGGCCGGACTGGCCAAAAAGGTAGCTATGGTTAAGCCCTTGGCCTGCGTTAAAGGATAATTGAAGCCCCCCGCTGCAAGCAGCGGGGAATGTGCTCGCTATGCATGTTCAAGGGAGGAGAGCGGCATTATTTTTCAATCCCTTTCCGCGCCTTTACCCCTTTGTTGAAATAATGTTTTACGGCCCGCATTTCTGTAACTAAATCCGCATGGGCAATAATTCGAGGGGAGGCGTTCCGGCCGGTCAACACAAGCTCCATGGTCTGGGGTTTACTCTCCATCAGTGAAATAAGCCATTCTTCAGGAACAAGGCCAAGGCCCACGGCCACGTTTACCTCGTCTAATATCAATACATCTGTTGATCCATCATGGACAATCTTGCTGGCAAGTTCCATAGCCTCTGCTGCCCCTTCCCTATCTTCTACGGAAGGCTCCTCCTGAGAGATAAATCCCCGACGCCCGGTTGGCTTTATGACAAAATTTGGCAACAGCGCAGACGCGGCCTTTATCTCACCAATATCAGTCTCTCCCTTTAAGAACTGGATCATAGTCACAGACAGTCCTTGACCGGCTGCCCGCAGGGCAAGCCCTAAGGCCGCGGTTGTCTTGCCCTTACCATTACCGGTGTAAACATGTATGTAGCCCTGTTTAAGAGCCATGGTTATCTCCTTCTAAATTAAATTCGGGCATAGAAAAAATCAGGCAACTACTCAGCCGCCGATCTACGCTGATTATCACTGATATTTTTTCTTATTATCATATACAAATCTTTTGAATTCTGGTTTTCTGCCTTAAAACTTCCAAGAATAATATCTGTGATTTCTTTGTATTTAAACCTAGCTGCGTTCATCTGTGTGAATCTGTGGCTGAATAGTTACAAAATCAGGTGGTCACCGGGAGGGTGTATTCCATGTTAACAGCCCGGTTGACCTTAAAGACTTTTCAGGCATAGATGCGCCAGAGGCATAATTGCTTAACAGGACACAAGAGTATTCCAACACCCTTGTTAGTATTCTATTTGAATACTATCACTTAGTGCAAGTCTTTTTGTGAGATACGACGGGGCGTGTCAGATACCCGAATCCATCGGTGACAAGAGATAAGCCTTGAAATCTTTCACCGCGCCTCCGGATAATAAATTGTCATACTTAGGTTCCAAGAAGAATTCGGATCTTGACCGGTATTTCGATTTCCAGTAGAGTAGCCCCATGTTTCAGGATATTAATATTTCAAAGAAATTTTCTCCTGCCGAACGCGTCGTCGTTTATCCGGGAGATTGCCTGGCTTTACTGAAAGGTGTCCCAGACGGTGCCCTCCAACTCATCGTAACCTCGCCCCCCTACAACATCGGCAAAGAATACGAAAAGAAGCTCAATCTCAATAAGTATCTTGAACAGCAAGCGGCAGTGATTTCGGAGTGCGTCAGGGCGCTTTCCGATAAGGGTAGCATTTGTTGGCAAGTTGGCAACTATGTTTATGGCGGGGCTATAGTCCCTCTTGATACGGTATTATACCCTATTTTCAACGACCTTGGTCTGAAAATGCGCAACCGTATTATCTGGCATTTTGAACACGGATTGCACTGTTCCAGGCGATTTTCAGGCAGATATGAAACGATAATCTGGTTCACAAAAACCAAGAATTATGTTTTTAACCTTGACCCTGTTCGTATACCTCAAAAATATCCGGGAAAGAAATACTTCAAGGGGCCAAAGGCTGGACAATACTCATGCAACCCCCTCGGAAAGAATCCGGGCGATCTTTGGGTTATTCCAAACGTCAAAAGCAACCATGTAGAAAAAACAATTCACCCCTGTCAGTTTCCGGTTGAGCTGATTGAAAGATTAGTCCTTTCTCTTTCCAATGAAGATGATTGGGTTCTTGACCCATTTCTGGGTACCGGGACATCCGTTATTGCCGCAATCAGGCACAATCGCAGAGGAGCAGGAGCTGAGACTGTACAAAAATATGTGAGCCTTACACATGACCGCATAAAACAGGAAATTGCAGGTACTTTGAAAACCCGTCCGATGAATAAACCGGTGTATGATCCCGAAAAAGCCGGAAACAGCTTGAGAATTGCTCCTTGGAAAAACCAGGAAAAAAGCAACCAACCGAGATTACTTGAAAAGCATGTGAGGTTCTCTGCTAAATGAAGATTATTGAGACCTACTCACATCTGAATGGCTTGGAGTTCTTGATAGTTCACAAACCGAAATTATGGAAAGAAATTAAGAAGGTTATTGCCACTGTTGATGCAGAAGCCTGCAGAACCAAGGTTTCCAAAGAAAAGGGTATGATTGGTAAACTCCTTTACAGCCCGATCGACATGAATGCCAGTTTCAAAAAGCTTCTATCCAATGCCGGATGGGATGAGAGCAGGGTCAGCTACTGGGTTACAAAGAATGAGAAACTTATCAGAAAAACCCTGACACTGGATACGCAAGAGCAAAAGAAAGAGATCGAGGAGGCAGGAGAAATCCCGATCTTCAGTTATAATCAGACTGATTTTGTTAAAGAGAGAGTTGCAATAGAAGTTCAGTTCGGCAAATACTCATTTGTTGCCTATGATCTTTTTGTGAAACACCTCGCCTTCTATGTGGGGGACAAGATTGATGTAGGAATTGAGATTTTACCTATGAAGTCTCTTCAGGCTCAAATGAGTTCCGGCGTTGCTTACTATGAAGGTGAACTTTACAATGTTATACGGCAAGGTCGCGGAGTGCCAGCGGTGCCTTTGGTTATCTTAGGCATCGTGCCATAACGAGACAGTAATATTACCAAAGAGAGACCCTGAAAATAAAAAGCCGCGCCTTGCCGCGGCCAGTTTTGTTAAGGAACCTAACCAGACGTTAGTACGGACGGCTTTCAGCCACCTCCCCTGCTCAACCGATAGAAAAAAATAAAAACGTGGGAATAGGAGGTATGTGAGATGAAGCGCGTGGTCTTGATTCTCTTGATTCTGACCATTCCGACTTTAGCTATTGCCCAAAACCCTTCCCGCCATGAACTAAACAAATCTCTTAATCACATAACCCAACTTGTCGATCAGGGAAAAGCCCTTATGGGTAAGGATGTCAGCCAGTTCAGGACCTTCGATGATTACATGGCCCACAGTCGTGCAACGAAAAAGAAGCTACAGGAAGCAGAAAACTACGTTACCCGAAATATTTCTGACCCTTATTATAGCGCTCTTTCGCATTTACTCATTGCTGAAGCCTATGCGTGCAATTTACCTGAGTTACCGCAGCCGCTGAAACGCAAGGACAATCAAACGGTGCTGTGGTACCCTTACAAAGATGTAATGCGAAACCTGGATAGCGCGTTGTCAAGAGTGGGGTGGCTCAAAAAGGGCACCTATGCCAACCGCTTTGGACTTATTGCAGATGTAGCCTTCTTTGTTCACCTACAGTACGATCTGTTGTGCCAGTCGTTAGACGTTATTAAAGCGGAAGACATGGACTCCGCCATCATTATCGAAAAACCTTCGAGTATCTGTTACACAAGAGGATTACAGGCAATCGATCAGGCCATTGAAAATGAGAAAAAGAGCCTATCCTCTTTACAACGAAGGCAGGATGGAATTTCGGAATTAAGCGAGAAAGCATATCTTTACGATTTGGTTAAGTCACGCTTTGTTCAAAATGGGATCGAATCGAGTGAACCCGCACTGCTTGAAGTCGATCCCAGACGCAGAGATTCTTTGGAGTCGATGTCCCGTTTGGCGGCTGAAATGAGTCGGGTACCATTTCACCACACCCGGGCATTTAAATTCTTCGACTTTTTAGGTAGTGCGTTTATTCCTAAGTATGGCCTGGCAAAGCAAACGATTGCGCTGATTTTTGGACAATAAAAGTATAAAATTAAGTGTGGGGCGGTTAAGAGAAACGTCCTTAAGTTTTTCAACTGATAAATCCCCGCCCTTATGACAACAAGAAGTACATGCCTGGATTAGCCAGATTAGATGCTATGGGTGCGCTACACCACATCATGACCCCTCACGATTCCGCCCTTGCCTTCGGCTAATACTTTTGCTAAGGACTGTCGACAAGGACAAGCTTGATTCTATGCATTACGAAGGCATTATAATCCGTCCTCCCAGTGAAGCCTACAGCATCCTGCTGCAGATAACCGTGGGCTGCTCACATAATAAATGTACGTTCTGTGGAGCTTATAAGGAAAAACGCTTCCGCATTAAAGACGAAACGACTATTTTAAACGACCTCTCCTTTGCGGCCCGGCATTTCCGGGACCAAAACCGCGTCTTTCTCCTGGATGGGGACGCCTTGATTATGCCCTTTGGGAAATTGGCCTGGGTCCTAAGAAAAATAAAGGAACATCTGCCCTGGGTTAGCCGGGTGGGTATTTATGCCAATACCAGGGGGATAAAAAGTAAAACGCTGGAGGAACTCGTAACCCTAAGGCAGCTCGGATTGGGCATCATCTACCTGGGAGTGGAAAGCGGAGATAATGTTATCCTGAAGAACATCAATAAAGGAACCAATGCCGAAACCCTGATCCAATCCGGACCAAAGATTCGTAGAGCGGGGATCAAACTCTCGGTAACCGTTTTACTGGGTATAGCCGGCGAGGCACGTTCGCTCACTCATGCCCGCAAAACGGGCGAAGTCCTTACGGCCATGCGGCCCAATCATGTCGGGGCCTTGACGCTAATGGTTCTGGATGGGACCCCCTTGGGAGAAGACTTTCAGGCCGGGCGGTTTAAAATGCCGCCCCCCAAAGAGCTGTTAGTCGAATTAAGGGAGATGCTTTTAAATACCCACTTGTGCCCCGGCTTATTTTTCTCAAACCATGCCTCCAATTACCTGCCTCTAAGAGTACGACTTCCTAAGGACAAGGCCCACGCCATTAGCCTTATCGACAGCGCCTTAAAAGGGGAAATTGCCCTTAAGCCTGAAACCTTGCGTGCCCTTTAGCAAAAAGAATAAAACTTTTTCATACCTTTAACTTACCGGTCTTGAAGATATAGGCCACTATACTGAAAACCGAACAAGAGGGCCAGTAAGAGAAAAAATGGCCCCGATCATGATATTAGAACCGGCGGTCCGGGCTCCGAACCTATATATAGCGGGCAGCCAGCCCTCCCGTAGGCCCGGACTATGTTAGAAAATACTGCGCGATATAGCGCCCGGCAACAAATAGTATGAGGAGCGCCAGCGTTACTTTAATCAGTTTCTGGGGCACAAATTTTTGTAGCCTGGCTCCGCAGTACATCCCCAGAAATCCTCCCGCCCCAAAGAGAAATCCCAGCAGCCAGTCCGGCGCTGTTGACAACCCACTTTTTGCGGGAATCACGCTATAAAAAAACACGCCGGCAATCGAGGTTAAAAAGGTGCCCAAGAGGGCAGCACCGGCTACAGTATAGACCGGGAGGTGGAAAACAGCCACGCAAAAAGGTGCAATGATAGCGCCGCCACCTATTCCATAAGTTCCCCCTATTATCCCCACCATAAAAGCCAGCATAAACATGGCCGGAGTACTAAAGGAGAATCGCTGGTCCCAAAATTCGTATTCCACCCTGGATAAAGAAAATGATATTGTTTTTACCACCGCCTCGGGAGGAAGACCGGCTGATACGCGTGCTGCTTGCTTGTCCTTAAGCCTTTTGACCTGTTCCTTGAACTTTTCATCCAGCGCCTTCATTTGTGTTTTGCTTCTCTGGCTGCGGGCCGTTAACTCATAAAGGAGGCGCGCCCCGATGTACAACAGCACGCAGCCAACAAATAGTTTAAAGGCACGCGGATCCGGCAGGTATATAACTCTTAAGTAATAACCGATAAATACCCCGGGCAGTGTCCCCACAATCACTATCCAGGTAAGGGGCCAGGCCATTCGGCCTTCTCTAAGGTAGCGATAGACGCCGCTCGGGATAGCCACTATGTTGTAGACAAGATTGGTGGAGCTTACCGCCGGTGTCGTAAAATGTAAAAAGCTGACCTGGAATGGCAAGAGTAGAAAAGCACCGGAAATACCACCCATAGAGGTAAAAAAGGATACCAGAAAAGCTACCAATGGCGGCAAGAATACCCAGGTTTTTACGCCAGAGACGGGAAAGTACATATAGAGAGCATCCATAACCCCTCCTATTTCCTTATTTCGTGTTGTCAAAAACTAACCACAGAGAACACAGAGAAACATTAAATATAAATAAGTTAGGGAAGTCTCGGATTCCTCCCCTCCGTGGCCTCCTAATATCCTCGTTCTTTTCCCGAAAATACCTCACTGTTTTTTTCTCTTAACTGCGTTCTTTTTCTTTCGATTACTTGAAAATTCTTTAGTTTTCTCTGTGCCCTCTGCGGTTTCTTTTTCATGAAACTTTTGACATTATCATTCTTTCTGCTTCTCCCACCGGCCACCCACTCCATGCACGCCTAATCCGCCGGACCGGAATTGATCTATAATAATCTGGTAGAACTGCCCCTGTTGTTCGGGGGTAAGCAGCATCTTTTCCTCTAAGATGTGATCTATCACCTCCTCTTCCAACCTGATCTGCAGTGCGGTAATCTTTTCCATCTTTTGTGTAATAGCCTGCTTATCCATTGCATCAGAAAAAAGCAGCTCGGCGAGAATCCGCCTTTTACCGCGCAAGTCTTTTCTAATTTGAGCTACTTTTGGCAAGAAGACCTCCCTGATTCCCTCCAACTTTTTCTTCTGGTCCTCTGTTAAAGAGGGAATGAGATCCAGGTATCCTCTCATCCTTTGGGGAGAAGGGTTTGCCCTTTTAGCTAAATAGAGATAGAGCCCCACAGAACAGATACCTGCCAAAAAACCTATGAAAAATGAGCCTACTGTCAATTTAAACCTCCTACTTAACCTTGTCTAAAAACATTGGGTAAAGCACCCGACCAAATGATTCCGGCGGAAAGTCATTAAAGACATCCAGGGAAAATGTATGGGCCTTGCCCGGTTTCAACCGAACACCAAACAAGTCTTTTAATGTGTCCCAAATGGATTGGGCAACCTTATTTAACCTAGTAAAAGGACTCTCTTTTTGTGGTACGAGCTTAGTATGGAGGGTATCCCAAAAATCGGCAGACGGTTCTATAGCAGGTATCTGGCCCATTAAATTCCAGACTGCTCGCATCTCTTCAAACTCTAGCATGCATTTTTGACACTTTTCTAAATGTTTCTTAAGCCTTAATTCTTCCTCCGCAGTTAATTCATGATCCATAAAGGCAGACAATTTACTCCCCATATCTTGGCAATCCATCACTCAGTCCTCCATATACCATTAAGCCTTTTTCTAAGATTCTGTTTGGCCCTGAAGAGTAGGGATTCCACAGACGCAACCGTACAACCCATTATTTCTGAAATCTGGCCATAGGTCTTATCTTCATATCGATGGAGCAAAAAGGCAACGCGCTGTTTTTCCGGAAGCGCACCGATGGCATCCAGGATAGCCATGCTCAATTCCCTGGTTTCCAGGATAGAATCGGGCTTACTTTTCTCTAATAAATGGCCAAGGGTTATTTCCGAATGATCTGGATCGGTTAACGAAACATTGTGTAAGTTCTTCCTTCTCAGTTCATTGAGGCACAAATTGGTGGCGATCTTAAAAAGCCAGGTGGAGAATTTGGCCTTGGGTTTATAGTAGGGTGCGGATTTATGAACCCTCAAAAAGACCTCCTGAGTTATGTCCTCGGCCCAAAGTCGGTCTCCGGTGAATCGATAAATGAAATTTAGCAAGCCCTTCTGATGCCTTTCCACTAATCGCCTGAAAGCCAGAAGATCACCATGGGCGATTCTTTGCATTAAAATGACATCGGAATCCATAACCTGATTATATACTTTATCCTATTACATTAAACACAGAAATTGAGGGAAACTTGCGGGATAGAGGTAAAAGTAATGGAATATCTCTGTGGTTGTTTTTCATTTTATGACTGCCTGTGCTCCCCAGTCGGCCAGTAAATTTGCGGAAGAGATTCTAACAAAGACCGCGTGAGACGCTCATCCGCCCGAGATAATGCAGACAAAGGAGAATGAAAATGTCGTTGCGAGGCGTCCACGTCCGCCCTGGCGGGAGTCCGGCTCAGGCGGACGACGAAGCAATTTCCAAAGATGAAATCCCTAGCGGAGTTTATCCTGAGCCGTCTATGGAGATTCTTCGTCCGCCGGCGGACTCAGAATGACAGACGGCGAAGGGCTCGGAATGACAGTTTAGAGGTATTTTCAAATAAAATTTAAAGGCTACATTCCATAGACCGGCCTAATCCGCACCGCGCAGATTTTATACTCCGGCATTTTGGAAACCGGGTCAACACCAGGATTGGTGAGAAGGTTGGCCGCGGCCTCCCGGAAATGGAAAGGCAGAAATAACGTACCTCGCTGGCACCTTTCAGTTAGCGCCACACGAACCTTTACTTCACCACGCCGGGAAATAATACGAACGAAAGAGTGATCGTCGACATCCAGGGCAAACGCGTCAATAGGGTTCATTTCCACCATAACTTCAGGGTACATCTTATTTAATCCTTCCGATCGACGGCTCATAGTGCCGCTATTGTATTGATAAAGTACCCGTCCAGTAGAAAGTAAGAAAGGATAATCATCATCCGGCATTTCGCTGGCTGGAATCACTTCCAGGGTATGAAAGAGTCCTTTCCCGCGGGTAAAACCATCACTATGCAAGACCGGTGTGCCGGGGTGGTCGAGTGTTGGACAGGGCCACTGAATCCCTGCCTCCTCCAGGCGATCATAATGAATGCCTCCGTAGACGGGCGTTACGCTGGCTATCTCTTCCATAATCTCTTCCGGGGACTCATAAGACATCTTATATCCCATCTTACTGGATAGTTCAGATATGATCCGCCAGTCTGGCTTGCTTTCACCCAGAGGCGAAATAGCCTGTCTGACCCTTTGCACGCGTCTCTCCGTGTTTGTAAAAGTACCTTCTTTCTCTGCGTAGCTTGCAGCCGGCAAAACTACATCCGCCAGTCTGGCGGTCTGGGTAAGAAAAATATCCTGCACCACCAGGAATTCCAGTCCCTCCAGGGCAGACCGCACGTGATGGAGATCCGGGTCACTAATGAGCGGGTTCTCACCCATAATGTAAAGGGCTTTTATCTTTCCCTCGCCCGCCTGCTTTATTATCTCGGTGACGGTAAGACCTGGCTCCTCCGGGAGCCGGGCATCCCAGGCCTCTTCAAACTTCCGTCTGATAGCTGGATCGGTAACACTTTGATACCCGGGAAGGTAATCAGGCAAGGCCCCCACATCACAGGCACCCTGGACATTATTCTGCCCGCGGAGCGGATTTACTCCACCCCCTTCAATCCCTACGTTACCACAAAGCATGGCCAGGTTGGCGATAGCCTTTACATTGTCTGTACCACTCCGGTGCTGCGTAATACCCATGCAATAGACAATGGCCGCCCGCTCCGCCTCAGCGTAAAGGCGAGCGGCCTTTTTGAGATCTTCTGCTGGTATCCCGGTGATCATTTGTACCAGTTCCGGTGTATACTTCTCCACCGTTTTGGCAAAAGCATCGAAGTTCTCCGTCCGCTCACGAACATAATCCTTATCCCACCAGCCCTCTTTAATAATGACGTGAGCCAGCCCGTTCAGCCAGGCTATATCCGTACCAGCCCGGGGACGAAGATAAATATCTGCATACTCTGTCATCTTGATCACTCTTGGATCAACCACAATCAACTTCTTCCGCAGCCTGGCGACCGCATTTATGATATGAAGACCGATGATGGGATGATTCTCTGTGGTATTGCTGCCGGTGAGTAGGATAAGATCGGCCTTTTCCAGATCCGAAATGGAATTGGTCATGGCTCCGCTGCCAAACGCGGCAGCCAGACCGGCTACCGTGGGGGAGTGTCAGAGCCGGGCGCATTGATCTACATTATTTGTTCCCAAGACGGCCCGGGCCAGTTTTTGCATGAGATAGTTTTCTTCGTTAGTACATTTAGCCGAAGAGAGTACACCCAGGCTCTCCGGCCCATAAGTCTCCCTGATTTCCTTAAGCCTCTGGGCAATAAGCTCTAACGCCTCATTCCAACTGCACGTCTGAAGCTCGCCATCTTTGCGGATCATGGGTTTGGTAAGCCGATCCGGATGCTTGATGAAATCATGACCAAATCGACCTTTTACGCAGAGATGTCCTTTATTAGGCAAAAAGCTGGGATCAGAACTCACCTCTACCAGCTTTTCTCCCCTGATGTTTAGTATTAAGTTACAGCCAGTACCGCAATAGGGACATACGGTTTTAACTTGTTTCAGCTCACCGGCCAGGGCTTGTTCAGTCTCCTTCTTGACCAGGGCCCCTGTCGGACAATTATCAGCACAGAGGCCACAAAATACACAGTTATCATTAATAGTGAGAGAAATCGCCCGCAACTCACCAATGCTACTAAGATCTCCTTCTTCTAAATTGATAGCGTCATATTCACAGACTTTTTTACAACGCCGGCAGAGCACACATTTATTTAAATCAATGGTTATGAAAGGGTGACTGCGATCAACCTTGTAATTGAGGCGAGTCCCAATTCCGTAATGAGAAAAATCAACTGCATAGCCGGGCGCCTCTCTTCGAATTACGCATTTATCCACAGCGTAACAACCGCATCCCAGACAACGCGCCGCTTCTTTGACCGCCATATCTTCAGTATAACCAGTCTCTAATGCACCAAAGTCACCTACCAGGGTCTTGGGGTGACGTATCGGCATCTTCTGCCTGGAAAGCGGGGGAACGTCTTCGAAGTTCCTCAGATCGACTTCCTCGAAAAATTCGCCCTTGGTGACATTAAATGGAGCACGAGGGGCCTCCACTCTATGTTCGGTCAAATGAGTGTGGATAGCCTCGGCTGCTTTGCGCCCCTGGGCTATAGCCTCGATAACCGTGCGCGGTCCGCTGACCGAGTCACCTCCAGCAAATACCCCCTCTAAATTGGTAGCATAGGTGCCTGAAGCCGCGGCAATAGTATTCCACCGGGTAAGATCCAAGCCCTCTGTCAACCCTTCAGCGTGGCATTTTCCAATATCAACTAACTGGCCGATAGCCGCAATAACGTTTTCTACCTGGAGACAGGTCTCAGATCCGGGGACGGGCACCGGACGTCTCCGGCCACTCTGGTCCGGTTCCCCTAATTTCATCCTCTGAACCTCGAGATTAAGAAAACCGTCTCCCGGAGTGACTCGTGTTGGGGCCGCCATCAAGAAAAATTTAACCCCTTCTTCCTCGGCTTCCCGGATCTCACGGTGGCTGGCCGGCATCTCCATACGGGATCGGCGGTAAACTATAGTCACCTTGTCCGCCCCGAGCCTGAGACAGGTACGGGCAGCATCAATGGCTGTGTTGCCGCCACCGATTATGGCCACTCTCGATCCGACACGAATCTTTTCGCCCTCAGCAAACTTACGGAGAAAATCAATGCCGGAGAAAACGCCGGGCAGGTCTTCGCCCTCGATACCCATAGGCCGGCTCTTCCAGGCGCCAATACCAACGAAGATAGCCTCGAACCCGTCCTCCTTCAGACTCTTAAGACTAAAATCTTTTCCCCACTTCTGACCCGTCCTTGCTTCAACGCCCAGATCAAGGATGGATTGTATCTCTGCGTCCAGAATTTTTTTGGGCAAGCGATACTCGGGGATACCATAACGCAGCATCCCCCCCAGGGCAGCCATAGCCTCAAATATAGTTACCTGATAGCCCCGACGGGCTAAATAATAGGCAGCCGTAAGTCCGGCTGGTCCCCCGCCGATAACGGCCACTCGGTGTCCATTCAGAGATGGACGGAGTATATGAATGGATTCTTGGTGCAATAGCCCGTAATCAGCTGCAAATCTCTTTAGATGATTGATGGCTACACTGCCATCTACGAGGTTACGGCGGCAACGCGACTCACAAAACCGGGGGCAGACTCGCCCTACAGAAAGAGGGAGGGGGTTTTTCTCTTTGATCAATTCCAAGGCCTCAAGGTATCTCCCGGCTGCAATATGGGCAATATACCCCTGTATATCTATGTTAGCCGGGCAGGCCAGGGAACAGGGCGCTGTACAGTCGCCATAATGTTCAGAAAATAGAAGTTCAAGGATAACCCGGCGTGCTGTCTTAACTTTCTCGGTATCGGTAGATACCACCATGCCATCAGACACGGGGGTAGAACATGAAGCAATGAGCTTGCTCTTACCTTCTACCTCCACCACACACAGACGACAGGTTGCTGGCGGCTTCTTGAACTGGGGAAGGTAACAAAGAGTAGGGATGTGGATACCAGCCTTCCGGGCCGCCTCCAAGATGGTGGTCCCTTTCTCGACTGTTACCTTTTGGCCATCAATAGTTAAGGTTACTTCGGGCATACTTATCGCACGACGTTATGCAGGTAAATATTTATACCACTCCACTACTTTCTCATAATTAATCACGTTAAACCACCAGCTGTGCTGGTAGTGATGACTTTCATCATCCTTTGTGAGCCAATGGCTCATGAATATTTCATATAATTTTTGACATTACCTGCATCCAAAGGGGGCCAGTATAAGAGCTTTTACGGGTAATACGTACAAGAAGAATGAAATATCTGCTTCGTCATCTAACTCTTTCATCTGCTTTCAGCTTGTGTATCTTATTCACTTTTCCAGAAAGCCAGCCTATTCTCCCGGCTTTTTGGGCATCGAATTCTGGGATATAAGGCTTTATGTCCAGAAGGGGTGTGCCATCCACAATATCCACATCTTCGACTTGAAGTGTCCGCCCTTCAACCTTTACCAGTCTGACTGTGGATATTCCTATGGGATTAGGGCGCCGGGGTGCCCTGGTGGCGAATACACCGTGTAAGTGGTCGTCCATAAATGGCTTAACCTCTAAGGAATAACCTTCCGAGAGATGGAAATGATAGACTAAAATAAGGTGGGAAAATCCTTCGATATCTCTAAGTCCAGCAACATATTCCGGTTCGATCTCTATTGTTCCGGTGACACCTCTGGCGGCGGTTGGTTGTATGGGCATTCCTTTGCTATCTTTAAAGGGAGAGCGGATTATGCCTATCGGCCTAAGTATTATCTTTTTCATAATTCCCCTATACTATCCATGAGTTCTCCAATAACGATCGTTCCTGCTCAAAACGTAATAACCTTGTCAGCGTCCCTGGCCAATTCATATAGATCGTCCATCCAGGCAATGGGGCAGGTACTCGATCCCTCCAAACCGTGGGATTTCATACAAACCCCTCAGACGTAAAAATCTCCCTGGAACTGGTTAACTTGCTCCATGACATTGAATTCTTCGGTGCCGCTTTTTTCAAAAAGTACCCCTTTCCCGAGCATAAACACACCGACATCGTCACCCTTTTTGACCCCCACATTGGCCAATCTCAGGGCATTGTATATTGTCTCTCCATCGTCCGTAGTAATAATAAATAGAATTTTCATCCCGTACCCCCCTTTTCGCGATAAGAAATTTTCATATTGAAGCTCCCCGCAGCAAGCTGCGGGGAATCTCCGTATGCAAGGTAAAATGCATCGTATTCGCTCGCTAACCCCGCTGCAAGCAGCGGGGAATGCGCTCGCTATGCATGTTCATCATATCAGAAAAGTCAGCAGGTTAGTAAAAACTTTCTTGACATCTTTGGCTATTTGGCTATCTTACCAAATAACCAAGAACTATTCGTGGAGGATAACCCATGTCGACAACAAAAAAAGGAAAAAAAATTGACATCCAAATGCAGACTCGCTTAGAGGCACGCGCTAGAATAATAAAAGCCCTGGCCCATCCCACCCGTCTGTTCATGGTCGAAGAATTATCCCAAAAAGAACGGTGTGTAAGTGAGCTTACAGAGATGATTGGATCTGATGTCTCGACAGTATCCAAGCATTTATCCGTATTAAAGAACGCTGGTATAGTACAGGACCAAAAGAAGGGTTCTCAAGTTTACTATATACTCCGGATGCCTTGTATCCGTAATTTCTTGGTAACGTTCAAAAGTGTTTACATGGTCTAAAAATTGATTAAATCACGATCTCTTTCTATGGTTAGAGTTCCCCAACAAAAACCAAGAGAAAGAGATCGTGATGGAACAAGAAATACAT
>DSAQ01000204.1 GCA_011046395.1 Pseudomonadota bacterium | reverse complement strand
GATTTGCTTGTCACAAATCTCCATACCAGAAAAGAGAACAGGATGCTTTTTTTATGGCTTCATATTACAGTGGTTACACTATCAATACCTAAAACGGACCCACAAATTCTGCGGAGGAACCGGATTTCTTAAACCTCTCTGTAAAAATGAGTTCCATCGCTTATAAATCCAGCTTCTCTATTAGTTCTTTCACGTCTTTGGCCTTTTGCACCTTGCCGTGTTTGATATCGTCATCAGCTTCCCTCTCCATTTCCTGCCATTTCTTAGACCAAAACCAGGATTGTGATCTATCAATAACAAGAACGGGTTTGATGATGATCTTGTCGTCCTCTATAATGATGTCCAGATTATCGCCTTCCTGCAACTTCATTTTCTTTACGACTTCGCTAGGCAACGTTACCTGCGATCGGCGTCTCAGTTGTGTGATCATAGTACCATCTCCTGATCTGAATTTCCTACATTCGTATTATATCATAATTCAGATTTTAGTCAACCGCCCTTTTGCCCCGGAGTTTAGGCGAGCGAAGTGAGCCGCAAAGCGCCGATCGCCAGCTCACGGTGCAGAGGAATTACACATCTTCCACAGAACCTTCTGACGTTTGCTTCTTAAGCACCACGTGGCTGCCGCGCTGCCGTGTCTCCTCGAAGCCCAAACGTTCCAGTGCTTTTGGTGGGCCGAGCCCACCCTACTTGGCTATACCATGAATTTTAAAAGAGGCTAAAGATTTTTTGCGTAAGCTATCTGCGATCAGCTTTTCGGCTTCCACACAAACAAAGTGAGACTCTCAATGTGGTACGTCTGCGGGAACATATCGAGGGGTTGAGAACGGACCAGGTCAAAGCCTTCTGACTGCAGATGGTTTGTGTCCCGGGCCAGGGTGGCCGGGTCGCAGGAGATGTAGAGGATTCTGGAAGGCCTCAGGAAGGGGAGCTTCTTTATTATGTCCCGGCATCCCTGGCGGGGTGGGTCAAGCAGGATCAGGTCGAAGCATTGTTTCTCTCTTAGGAGCAGGTCAATACCTGCTGCGACCTCTTCCTGCAAGAAGGTAATATTAGCGAGCCTGTTTACGGTCTTATTGAAAATGGCGTTTTTTACACTTAAAGGATGCGCTTCTATCCCGGTTACCTCTTTAGCTTTTCCGGCCAGGGGCAGGGTAAAATTACCCATGCCGCAAAAGAGGTCCAGCGCCTTATGATCTGATGAAACGCCTGCCCACTCCGTGACTTTGGTGATGAGGATATCATTTTGCGATGTATTTACCTGTGCGAATACGCCCGGGAAGAGAAGGTTGGTAAGGCCGTCTCCTTCCGGCACGAAAAGCTTAAGGCTATCTTCTCTGCTGAAGTCCGTTTGTGCCGGAAGACCGCCGGGACCCTGAACTACGCATTTTTTAATATCGGATATCCGGCCGGATTGAAGCCGTATAGTATTCTCGTCGGCCTGAGAAAGCGGCCTGGCGGTGTGCAGGATGAGGACTCCCCGGACCTCTTCAGGGCTGACCATGATTTCAATCCCGGCCAGCTTTTGCAAAGAGGATAAGGGGAGGGCATCTTTTATGTCCTTTATTATCCGGTTGATCAGGGAATGAGCAATCTTGCAGTCTTCTATTTCCACGATTTTGTGTGAATGCGCAGCGAAAAAGCCGATTCGGTCCTCTTTGACATGCAGCCGCACGCGGTTCCGGTAACCAAAGGCCGCCGGTGAGGGAAGAATAGGCAGGATTTTTTCGCCGGCAACGTGCGCTATGCGGGCCAGGGTCTCCCGGAAGATATCTTCTTTAAATGAAAGCTGGTCCTGATAGGCGATATGCTGCCACTGGCAGCCCCCGCAACGGCCAAAGTGAGGGCAGGGGGCCGGGGTGCGCCTGGGTGAGGGTGTGAGAATCCTGAGGATCAGCCCCTTATCATAATGCTTTTTACTTTCCTGGATGCGGGCCTCAATTCTTTCCCCCGGGAGCGTAAAGGGGATGAATACTACCTTGCCGTCTGTGCGGCCTAGTCCGCTTCCTCCGTAAACCAGACGTTCTATGGTGGCAGTTTTGATCGGCATTATGGATCAGAATACAACCTTCAGCTTTAAGCTTTGAGCTTTCAGCTTCCCCCCGGCGTCCAGGCTGGAGGGGCAAAGACGCCGCACCACGCAGCGTTTGCACCCCGGGGCCCGGGCCTTGCATATCTTGCGCCCGTGGTCAATGAGGACGTAGGAAAGGTTGAACCAGTATTTTTTAGGGATAACGTTCATTAGATCTCTTTCGATCTTATTCGGGTCATTTTCTGTAGTAAATCCCAGGCGATAAGCCAGCCGGCGGACATGGGTATCCACGGCTATGCCTTCCACGATGGCAAAGGCATTGGAAAGGACGATATTGGCCGTTTTTCGGGCCACGCCGGGTAAGGTGATGAGTTCGTCCATGGTCTGTGGAATCCTGCCGCCGAACCTCTCCAATATCAGCTCACAGCAGGCTTTTATGTTCCTGGCCTTATTCCGGAAAAAGCCGGTGCTCTTGATGGCCTCCTCCAGCTCCGTTAAGGAGGCTTGGGCATAGGACTCAACAGTAGGATATTTTTTAAACAGAGAACCCGTAACCTTATTTACCCGTTCGTCAGTACACTGGGCCGAAAGGATGGTAGCCACCAGGAGCTCCAGGGGATTACGGTAAGAAAGGGCTATTTTCGCATCAGGATATTCTTTGCAGAGTATCTCAAAGATATTCAATATCTCCGGCGCAGACAATCTATCTGCTCGTTTGGGTAGATCGTCCAAAGATTTTCCTCCTGCTTAATCGTTATTTTAATGGCTTTAAGGGAAAAAACAAGCCGGTTTCTCATTACCGAAGACATCTGGCAGCCTGATAGATAAAAAGCTGTTTACTTTTACCTCAATATAAAATATAAATTTTATAATCTTGTGGTTATGCACGGGAATTGGAAATGGCTAAGGTTTTAATCGTCGATGATGAAGAAAACATAAGGTACCTGTATTCAGAAGAATTAAAGGCCGATGGATACGAGGTGATTACGGCCGACAGCGGATACAAGCTTTTAGAGCGCATAGAAAAAGAACGTCCTGATATTATATTGCTCGATATCAAGATGGCCGACTATAATGGATTAGATCTGCTTCAGGATATACGAAATAAATATTACAACCTGCCGGTCATACTCTGTACTGCCTACGACAGTTATAAAAGTGATGTAAAAACCATCGCGGCAGATTCTTATGTAATTAAGTCTTTTGACCTTACGGAACTTAAGAAAAGAATTACCCAGGCCCTGGAAACCATGGTCCCTGAAACTTAAAGTTACCAGTCTGCTGTCTCTAACACTTTCTCATCCTTCTTATTGTCATTCCGCACTTGATGCGGAATCCAGTCCTTTCTTTTTCTGGATTCCTGCTTCCGCAGGAATGACCTAATGCGTAAGGTTATTTATGAGAGAGCACACTACCTTATCTCGCCGCAAGTATCCAGAAGGAAATTCTTCTTACTGCCACACCGCCCGCCATCCGGACGCGCCGAGTGCGCCAAACAGCATCAGTGGCAACCAGGCAGCTACAACTGGCGGAAGCAGTCCTGCCCTCCCCATGGTCAGGCTGAAATTCCAGGTTATCCAGACCACAAACACCAGAAACATGCCCAGGCTTATGCCCAGTGCGATGCTCGATTTTAGTCTCCTCCAGAACAAGGCCGGTATGCCGAGGAGAAGCAGAATCGGACCCAGTAGCGGGTAGGCAAGCCTCGCCTGTAAATCTACCCGGTAAGGGGTCGTGTCCTGCCCCTGGTGTTTCAGTTTCCGAATATAAGCTGAGAGCTCTTCAAAGCCCATTTCATCTGCTTTTTTGGTCATCTCCCTGAAGTCTGCCGGACGTTCGGCTAGGTTAATCAATTGCTCATCAAAGGGGATTATTTTATAAGATCCATCGCTATCCAGGGTCTTCAGCCGGCCTTCCTTGAAAAGCCAGCTATGATCGGTCCACCTGGCTTCGCGGGCATAGATAATTTTTTTCGGGTAAAAGTCTTGTTCAAAAACGAAAATTTCTATATCCCGCAGGACCTTCCGGTCCGGGCTAAAGTGGCCGATGGAATATATGGCGCTCTCCCCTTTAAACCAGAACTTATCTTTTCCAAGGAACCCCTTGGGCTGCTTTTTTTTAACCTGCACATCCCATATAAAATTGGTCTTCACCATAGTTAAAGGGACAACGCCTTCCTTTATCTGAAAAAGCAGAACGCTCAAAAGGAATGCGGCCCAGAAGATCGGTTTGGTCGTCTGGAAGAGATTTCTCCCGATAGATTTCATGGCCAGCATCTCATTACCGCGAATGAGCAGGCTTATAGTCAGAACCCCGGCCATGAGAACTGCTACCGGCTCCATCTGGCTTATAATCAAAGGAATCTTATACACAAAATAGTTTAATATGGCGGAGGCCGGTAGATTGACCTCCAGGAAGTTGTCTATCTTTTCAAAGAAATCGACCAGAAGATAGATGAAGACAAAGATACCGAGTACCAGAAGAAAAAGGCGTATAAATTCCTTGAGGATATAGCGACTTAGTACGTACATTTCTTGGCTGATCTTCCTGAGTAGCTTATATCTTTTGCGCTTTCAGCTTTTAGCCTCTTTATTTATCTCCGCGACCTCTGCGGTTAATGGCCGCGGTATCCTTTGATCTTTCCAGGCGTTCGGATAGACGTTGCAATAGTTCCATAAACCAGATGGGGCGTTCCTCGTTAGTCTTCACCGTGAGGTAAGCGGCCAGGAGAGCAAATGTTATATTAGGTACCCACATGCCGATAGCGGGAGAGACTACCCCTGTCTCCCCCAGCCCCTTGGCCAGGGCCAGCATCAAATAATAGAGGAGGAAGACCGTAAGGCCGATGGATATGCCAAATGAAGTACCGGCAAATCTCGACTGGGCACCCAGAGCGGCCCCTACCAGTCCCATGATGATACAGGCTACGGGCAAGGCCATCTTCCGGTGTAATTCCATGAGCAGTGAATAATATTCCGGGGAAGAGACCGGGGCTTCTTTTAGCCTGTCCCGTATCTCATCCAGAGACATCTCACTCCTTCCCTTTCCCACCACCTCACGATAGCCTGTAGATTGGGAGCCCAGGGTCAAGGCATATTTTTCGAAGCGGATAGTCTGGGCCGACTGCCAATCCCTCCCAACACGGTGAACGCTGCCGTCCCGCAGATAAAGAACCAGGGCCAGGCGCTCCGGCCGGGGGACAATCCATCCTTCCCTGGCTACAATTGCGTTGCCGGCCTCCGGCCTTCTCACATCGCTTATATAAACGCCGTCTAGCCGGCCATCTTCCCTGGAAATATTCCGGACATATATAACGATATCCTTGAAGGCATTACTGAATTCACCCTCCCGCACTCCTAAATCGGCCCGGATTTGCATTATCCTGAAAAGGAGGGTCTTCAGGGCATAATTCCCCCAGGGTTGTGCATAAATAGCGGTAAATAACGTAAGCAGATAGGCTACAACGCATACCAGAATAGCCGGAGGCAGTAATTGATAAAAGCTTATCCCGGATGCCTTGATAGCCAATATCTCCCGATCCTTGGCCATCCTAGTGTAGGTGAGCAGGGTTCCCATGAGCGTAGCCATAGGAAGGGCAAACAGGAGCAGGTGGGGAAGCACAAATACCACTATCTGCAGGATACTCCCAAAAGACAGACCCCGGGTCAGCATGAGTTCAGCCATAGGGGCCATCTTTCCTAAAAGCAAGATGGAGGTAAGAACAAACAGGGAGGTAAAAAAAGTAGGCAGGATCTCTTTCAGCAGGTAGAAAAATAGTATATTGTTCATTTCATCCTATTTTCCGCCTAACATTGAAGCTCCCCGCAGCAAGCTGCGGGGAATCTCCGTATGTAAGGTAAAATGCATCGTATTCGCTCGCTAACCCCGCTGCAAGCACCGGGGAATGCGCTCCCTATGCATGTTCAATCCTCTGTAGCTATTGAACCACTAAGACACCAAGATCATAATTCTCTTAATACCGATACTCTTTCCAGCAATAAATTCATATTCGTCCTTCGTGTCTTCGTGACTTTGTGGCTGCGGAGATTGACACCCAGTTCAAAAAATGATAGGAGAGCGTGAATAGCTATAGGCGACGTCACCGGTCATTAGTCATCGGTCATGTTAAGTGTGGAAGATTGATCAACTTCTACCAGTGACAAATGACTATTGACTAATGACATTCACTATAGAGGGGCATCATACCAGAAAGGAAGAAAAAAGCAAATGTCCTCTATACGGCAGAAACTTGAAGAACAGGAGAGGAAAAACCTTTCTCCGTATGCCGCCCTCAGCGCCCAAAGCCGCGGGCGTCAAGTACCGGAAAAAGAATGTCCGGTGCGGACGGCCTTTCAACGAGACCGGGATCGTATTCTCCACTGTAAATCCTTCCGTCGTCTAAAACACAAAACTCAGGTCTTTCTTTCCCCCACCGGCGACCATTATCGCACTAGACTAACTCACGTCCTCGAGGTTGCCCAGATAGCCCGTACCATAGCCCGGGCCCTGAGACTGAATGAGGACTTAACCGAGGCTATTGCCCTGGGACATGACCTCGGCCATACTCCATTTGGCCATGCCGGAGAAGCGGTGCTGAATGCTATATATCCCGGGGGATTCGCCCATTATGAACAAAGCTTACGGGTTGTGGACATACTGGAAAATAACGGCCGCGGGTTAAACTTAACCCATGAGGTCAGGGAGGGAATTCTAAAACACTCCAAGGGACGGGGGCATATCCTACCGGAAAATACTGAAGAATTGAGTTCGGACCTGGAAGGACAGATTGTACGTATAGCGGATATCATTGCCTATATAAGTCACGATATAGACGATGCTATTCGTGGTAATGTAATCTCTGTCAAGGACATACCGGATTCCTGCGTCAAGGTCTTAGGTAAAACCCATTCCAAACGTATCGGGACTATGGTGCTGGACTTGATTGATTCTACTATCCAGGCCGGTGGCCAAAAAATGGTTATCAGGCCTGCGGTAATGGAGGTTATGCTGGAATTCCGGGAATTTCTTTATCAAAATGTCTATGAATCTGAAATAGTTCATAAGGAGTTTATCAAGGCCAAAAAAATCCTGGAAGAACTCTATTACTACCTATTGGAAAAGGAAAATGTCTTTGAAAAAGAGATTAAAGTATATCCGCCTGGTACTCCCAAGGAAAGGATGGCCTGTGACTTCATCGCCGGTATGACCGATCGTTATGCACTCAACCTGTATGAAAGCATCTTTATCCCCAAGCCCTGGATGATCTATTAAAATCTTGACACTCTCAAAGGCCATGTGTTAATTTGCTATGGTTATTAACTAGCTAAAATCGTTAGATTTATACTGAAGGAAGCCTGGCGAATGACTGAAGAACTATCCACCATGGACAAAATATTGCCGAAAGCCTATGAACCTCACGAGGTGGAAAAGAGGTGGTACTCTTTCTGGGAACAGGAAGGGCTCTTCGTGGCGAAAATAACGGACGAGAAGAGACCTTATTCCATAGTCATTCCTCCCCCGAACATCACCGGTTCCCTGCACATGGGCCACGCCCTTAACAATATCCTGCAAGACATATTGATACGTTATAAGAGGATGGCTGGCTACAATACTCTCTGGGTGCCGGGGACCGACCATGCGGGCATAGCCACGCAAAACGTGGTGGAAAGGCAACTGGCGGCCGAGGGGCTGGACCGGCATACCGTCGGCCGGGAGAAATTCATCGAGCGTGTGTGGCGGTGGAAAGAAGAATCCGGCGGGCAGATTATCAACCAGCTTAAAAGACTGGGGTGCGCCTGTGACTGGAGCCGGCAGCGATTTACCATGGACGATGGGCTGTCCCGGGCTGTGCGGGAGGTATTCGTCCGGTTATATCGCGAAGGACTTATCTATAGAGGCGATTACATTATCAACTGGTGCCCGCGCTGCCACACGGCCTTGGCCGATCTCGAGGTAGAACATGAGAACCATAAAGGGAGCCTCTATCATATCCGTTATCCCTACGCCGACGGTACCGGCTATGTAGTAGTGGCCACGACCCGACCGGAGACCATGCTCGGTGACACGGCGGTAGCCGTAAGCCCTGAGGACGAAAGATATAAGAATGTAATCGGGAGAAATCTTATCCTCCCCCTTTTGAAAAGGGCTATCCCGGTTATCTCTGATTCTTATGTTGATCCCTCCTTTGGCACCGGGGCCTTGAAAGTAACACCAGCCCACGACCCCAACGATTTTGAAATCGGCCTGCGCCACAAATTACCTGCGATTAAGGTCATGGATGAGACCGGACACATGAACGATGAGGCCGGTCCCTATCGGGGCCTGGACCGCTACGAGTGCCGTAAAAAGGTAGTGGCGGATCTCGAGGCCGAAGGACTGCTGGAAAAAGTTGAACCCCTGGAACATGCCGTGGGGCACTGCTATCGCTGCAAGACGGTAGTCGAGCCTACCCTTTCCAAGCAGTGGTTTGTCTCTGTAAAGCCGCTGGCCGAAAAGGCCATCGCTGCGGTGCAGACTGGCCAAACCCGCATAATACCCAAGACCTGGGAAAATACCTATTTTGACTGGATGCATAACATCCGCGACTGGTGCATATCCCGTCAGATCTGGTGGGGGCACCGCATCCCGGCCTGGTACTGTGATACCTGCGGTGAAATCATTATCGATACGGAGGCGCCGGTGATCTGCCCGAAATGTGCCGGCACCCATCTCACGCAGGAAGAAGACGTCCTGGATACCTGGTTCAGTTCGGCCCTATGGCCCTTCTCTACCCTGGGCTGGCCGGATAAAACCAGAGAACTCGAACTCTTTTATCCAACTACCGTACTCATTACGGGCTTTGACATTCTCTTTTTCTGGGTGGCCCGCATGCTGATGATGGGCCTCCATTTTATGGGTAACGTCCCCTTTGCCGACGCCTATATCCATGCCCTGGTGCGTGACGCTGAGGGCCAGAAGATGAGCAAATCCAAGGGTAATGTCATTGACCCGCTCATCGTCATGGATAAGTATGGAACGGACGCCTTCCGTTTCACCTTAGCTGCCTTTGCTGCGCAGGGACGGGATATCCGCCTCTCTGAACAGCGCATCGAGGGTTACCGCCATTTTATCAATAAGGTCTGGAATGCATCCCGGTTTGCTCTCATGAACGCAGGTGAGTGTTTAAAGACAGAGGTACCTCAGCGACCCTCTGTGCTTACCCTGGAAAACCGGTGGATATTAAGCCGCCTGAAAAGGGTGATAGACACAGTAAGAGAAGGTCTGGATGACTATCGTTTTAATGACTCCGCCCAGGCCCTCTACCAGTTTTTCTGGCACGAATTCTGTGACTGGTACCTGGAGATGGTCAAGCCCGCCCTCTATCTGAGCGAAGACCAGGATGTCCGCAGCACTACCCGGCAGGTTATGCTCTCGGTGCTGAGTGCCAGCCTGCGCCTGCTCCATCCTTCCATCCCTTTTGTTACCGAGGAATTGTGGCATTATCTGCCGGGAAGCACTGGAAGCATCATGGAGGCCTCCTTTCCAGAGAGCAAGGATTATCCGGAAGATCTGGAAAGTGAAGGGCAGATGGGCTTGCTTATGGATGTGATAACCGGGATACGCAACCTGCGCAGCGAGATGAATGTCCATCCGGCTCAAAAGGTAAACATAATCGTCCTCAGCGGAAGCGAGCCAGTCCGTGAGCTTATTTCCAGGCGTGAAACTTTCCTCAAGAACCTGGCTAAGGTAGAGGACCTGCAGATACGCGCAGATGGTGAGCGGCCTAAGGGGGCAGTGTCCTGTATAACCGATCAGGCCGAGACCTATATGCTCCTCGAAGGAGTAATCGATATCTCCGCGGAAACCGCAAAATTGCAGAAAGAAACGGCCAAACTCCAGACAGAGCTGAAACGGGTACAGAACAAGCTGGCTAACAGGGACTTCCTGGAGCGCGCCCCGGCCGAGATAATCGACAAGGAAAAAGGCAAGGTGCAGGAATTTGTCGCCCGTCTGGAAAAAATAGAAGCCAATCTGAAACGGCTGGGGGAAATACGAGCATAGGCTTTATACGGAGTTTTCAATACACGTTGTTTTAGCACCCCCTTGAGCCGCAGGGAAGCTCGGACCCCTCCCCCCTGCTCTTTTTACCATTTTACTTGCTTCCTTTCTGATCAGACCCGTCCTGGAGGCGGTCCTGCTCCTGGAGAGTTTCTTTCTCAACGTTCCTCTCACGTGTCTGTATTCTCTCGCGATCCTGGGACATAGTGCCGGTTGTTCTTTGCAGGCACGAACCGTCGCGGAGCCGCTGTCGGGTCTGGAGCCTCTGGCATTTACGTCCGCCATACCCCTGCCCCTTGCCGCCAGCAAAAGAAGGTGCCAAGAAAGCGAAGGTGAGCAACACGGCACAAAGGATAGCAATCATTCTTGCAGTCCTCATATTCTTTGTCTCCTTTCTTTAGAAATGACCACGGGAACCATATCTGCATTTCCCCAAGGCCTTTTCTCAAGTTAGACGGGAAAGGGCACAGAAAGTTTACACCCCCACGTCAAACGAAAAAAAGTTGCGTCACAAGTCACTCCAGCGTGTAGATAGATGGGAACGTAGTTGAAAACTATCACTTATTTTTGATGTCGTTGACTCATGTATTATCATAAAGATTAGGTCCAGGGGATGCCCCCGCGGCCGGCGTTACACTATCCATGTGAAGGCCGGGCCGCAGGGACATGGGGGGTTGATTCAGAATGCCAAGCTGAGGGTTACGCCGCCGTAGACAAAGTTATCGTCTTCGCCGGTCTTGCTGCGGTATTTCATCTCGTCGCTCGCATCGCTTGAAAGCGGAAAAGTGTACGATAAGGAAGGGGTTATTGTCACATATTTCGCTACCGAAATAGGCAGACTGGCTGAGATCACGCCATCGTGGAAATTATTAAACTTAGCGCCCGTAGCTACTCCTTGATCGTTAATCTCCGGGTATTCATCGACGTCCTCGCTCTTCAGGTAGCTCGCCGAGGCAACAAGGTCCAGGGAGACAGCCTCGGTGATCTTGAAAGAATGGGAAATTCCAAGAAGAAAATACCAGTGCATATAGCTGTCGATCTCCTTGTAGACGGTAAGCGAGGGTGACAGCAGCGTATCAACACCTAAACTCAGAAAGACCTCCTGAGAATCATCAACGCCGTCCAGGCCGTAATAGATGTAGCCTCCACTTATGTTCAAAGGACCAAAGTCCCTGCCGTAGGATAGTGTAAGATCAGTCTCATTCCAGTTGGCCGGACTATTCCCAGCCGACACATAGGGATCAGTGTCCAGATTGCCCCATAGGTTGGCTGAAAAGCCTTTATAGCCAACGGTCATGGAAGGCTGGATCACGATACTATCGCGGCTCAATTCCTGCCCCCGCCAGATATAATCACTTAAAATAGAGACTGAAAGGTCGGCAGAGGGCCTATCCTCTTCCGCCATGGCCGGTAGAATAATAACTATACTCAAAACTAGGCCTACAATAACCGCCAGAAAACGTTTCAGGTAATGCAAATCTTTCCTCATTATCTTCCTCCTTAAGTTTTTTGCTGGATACCAAATTATCTCTTAATCAAGATCTGGAAGTTCGGGTAGGCGGTGGCACCATGTTCCCCGAAATCGAGACCTTCCATTTCTTCCTCGGGTGTCACCCTCAGGCCCATCGTCTTTTCAATGACTTTGAACAGAATAAACCCGGTGCCGAAGGCCCAGATGAAGGCCGCGCCGATGCCCAGAAGCTGCACGCCGATTAACTTTGCCGACGTTCCGCCGATGTTGAAGATTCCTGCGGCGAGCGTCCCCCAGGCCCCGTTGACGCCGTGTACGGATATGGCACCGACCGGATCGTCTATCTTTATGCGGTCGAAAAACAGGACGGCAAATACCACCAGAACGCCGCCAACTGCCCCGATAATGATCGCACTCAAAGGAGTAACGGTGGCGCAGGGACTGGTAATGGCCACCAGTCCGGCCAGTACCCCGTTTAGACTCATGCCCACGTCAGGTTTGCCGAACATTACCCAGGCAGTGAGCATAGCCAGGAGACCGCCGGCCGCAGCCGCAAGGTTAGTGTTGACGAAGATAAGGGCAATATCTGTATTCGCCGCCGTTGTCGAACCCGGGTTGAACCCGAACCACCCCAACCACAGGATAAAGACGCCGAGGGCCGCCAGGGGAATGTTGTGGCCGGGAATGGCACTGACCTTGCCCTCAGGGGTATATTTCCCGATGCGCGGGCCAAGCACCATAGCCCCGGCGAGCGAAAGCCATCCACCCATGGAGTGCACTACCGTCGAACCGGCGAAGTCAATGAACCCCAGTTTTTCCAACCAGCCTCCTCCGTGGAAAAGGCCGCCCCAGGCCCAACTCCCGAATATGGGATAGATAAAGGCACTGACGACGACACTGTAAACCAGGTACGCCGAAAATTTGGTCCGTTCAGCCATGGCTCCCGAAACGATCGTGGCCGCCGTGGCCGCAAAGACGACCTGGAACATCCAGAAGGCCAGCACCCAGGGATCTTTGCCCGGTGCAAAATCGCTTAAGAAAAACCCGGTCGTGCCAAACCACCCGGTTGTGGTTGCACCGAACATAAGGGCAAACCCCACCATCCAGTAGGCAAGACTGCCCATGACAAAGTCCATAAGGTTTTTCATCATGATATTGACTGCGTTTTTCGCCCTGGTAAAGCCCGTTTCCACCATGGCGAACCCGGCCTGCATAAAAAACACCAGGGCGGCGGCTACCAGGGTCCACACATAATTCGCATTTGTCTGGACATCCTTGATGGCGGCAGCATTGCTGGCGACTGTAGGGGCCTCTTTCCCGCCCCAGGCCATCAAAGGTATCAACAGTAATGCTACCGTTATAAGTAACTTTTTCATCTCCTTATTCCTCCTCTATATACACTTACCTTCATCTGATCATTTAACCATTTACTCATCTAATTTTTTATATGGCATCCTTGCCCTTTTCACCGGTCCGAATGCGAACCACTTCTTCAATGGGCAGTATAAAAATCTTGCCATCGCCGATTTTTCCAGTCTTGGCGCTACTAAGGATCGTTTCTATGACTTTAGGCACCAATTCATCGTCTACTATGATCTCCATCTTCACCTTGGGGTTAAAGTCCACCGCGTATTCGGCCCCTCGATAGAGTTCCGAATGACCCTTCTGACGGCCGAAGCCCTTGACTTCAGTCAGAGTCATCCCCTGGACGCCTACAGCAGCCAGGGCCTCCTTCACCTCGTCCAACTTAAAAGGTTTGATAATTGCCTCGATTTTCTTCATAACTTTTCCTCCTTACCCAGTTTTCCCCATGCTGTTACGTTTAGGGATATCAGATAAATCCAACTGTTTTGGTATCTTGTAATATCAAGAGGTATGCCAGGGAAGGGCGCAACGGAAGGGATAGGACATAACTATTTGAAAGGACAATTAAAATAGATCTGGACCAGATGTTTTATATTGCAGATTTAAAAGGAAAAATCCTACCAACCGGTAGGAAAGGAAGATAAAACCTACGATATTGTAGCCGATTGGCATAGCAGTAAAGGCAGTTACGGAGGCAGGGCTGGCCACGGCAGGAGCCGACATCCCGCCAGACCTTCGGTATGCAGCTACCGGCCCTTATATGGGAATGAAAAGTCAGGCATTTACCTTCTTGATATTTCAGGCTGAAATCAGTATGCTGTTGAGGCGATGGGGACGTCCCATTATCGCTCCACCCGCAAATGATATACTTATGAGGCTCTTGCAAAAGTCTTGTGAATGGCGTTCTTGTCATTCCGGCGAAAGCCGGAATCCAGTAATTTCAAGCAGATTGAGATACCTCTGGACACCGGGTTTCACCGGTGTGACGATTTTTGCAAAAGCCTCTTATAAGTATAATACGTTACAGTATAATCTTTGGAGGACATGTGGTGAATTGAAGCTCCCCACAGTCCGCCTCGGCGGACGGGGAATCTCCGTATGCAAGGTAAAATGCATCGTATTCGCTCGCTAACCCCGCTGCAAGCAGCGGGGAATGCGCTCGCTATGCATGTTCAAATTGTAAGTGCACCACTTGATGCCTGCTGCGGGCGCTCTTATCAAACCTCTGGATACCCCGTGCTTCCGCACGTGGTTCTTTACTTCTGATACAAGGCCTTTCTATTACAGATTTGGTCGCCTCATTTCATCCTTGACAAGAGGCTAAAATAGTATTAATTAGTCCTTATTAAAAGGATAAAAGTCATGCAAAAAAGCATTCTGAAAGATATAATTGCCTCTAATGAGGAGTTTATCCTGAAACAGGTGAAAGAGCCTGTGGAAAGGAAGGGCATCACTTTACCGGGTAAATTAAACAAGGTGGTTGTCTTTTATGGTGTGAGAAGAAGCGGAAAGACTTTTATTTTGTTTGATCTTTTTCAGAAAAATAAAGAACGCTCTTTATATATAGATTTTGAAGATGAACGCTTAACCGGATTTCAGGCCAAAGACTTCGAGAAGTTAAGAGAGGCGTTTTTAGAACTCAAACCTCATCTTATAGGTAAAGAGACGCTGTTTCTCTTAGACGAAATTCAAAATGTGGAAGGATGGGAGAGATTTTGCCGGAGGGCCGTGGAGCGGGAGAATATTAAGGTGTTTGTGAGCGGTTCGTCATCTAAGATGATGCCCTTTGAGATACATACCGAACTCAGAGGAAGGTCATGGAGCGTAGAGGTATTACCATTTTCGTTTACAGAATATATGCGCGTCAAGGGCCTTGACGTAAAGAAAGAAACCGCCTTTTCCAGCACGAAAAAGGCATTTGCCAAGAAATATTTTAATGACTATGTGAGATGGGGCGGGTTCCCGGAGGTCTCCTTTCTGGATACAGAATTGGAGAGAACAAGGCTCTTGAAAGAATATCTCGGCGCCATGTTTTTCAGAGACCTGGTAGAGAGATACCGCATTACGAACATACCGCTTTTAGAGGCCCTTCTAGATAAGCTGTTCAGTTCCTTTTCTCTAAGATTTTCCCTGACGGCTTTTTATAAGCAGTATAAGGATAAATTTCCCTTTTCGAAGGATCTGCTTTTTCGATATTATAAGCACTTCCTGGATAGTATGCTCATCTTTGAGGTGAGGAAGTTTGCTGAATCCACATATAAGAGGATGAGGAACCCGGCAAAGATCTATCTTGTAGATAACGGATTAGGCAAAAGGGTAAGTTCGGCGGATTCCGGGAGGCTATTAGAAAATTTAGCCTTCTTGGAGCTCAGGAGAAAGCGGTATGAAGTCTTTTATTTTGCAGAGAAAAGGGAGTGTGATTTCATAGCAAAAAGTGAAGACAATAGGCTTTTACCTATTCAGGTATGCTTTGAGATGACCGAAGAAAATATGGATAGAGAGATATCAGGACTTACTGAGGCGTGTCATTGGGTTGGTGTAAATGAGGGTATAATCCTAACCCATGATGAGGAAAGAGAGCTATCTATAGATGGGATTAGCATCAAGGTATATCCCCTCTGGAAATGGTGTATAGCTTGAGCATTTTTTGTAGGAAAAGGTGGCTGTCGAAACCCGTTGGCATCATACAGACCGCCTGTTTCCCTTTACCGCAATAATAGTTACGATAATCGACTGGTTCTGATATAATAGCCAGGAGGAGGGGGCAGGGTGGAATTTGAGTGGGACCCCAAAAAAGCTGCTGCTAATGTCCGAAAACATAACGTTACATTTCAGGAGGCAGCGACAGTTTTTGGCGATCCACTGGCTATTACATTTGAAGACCCGGATCATTCTACAGATGAAAAAAGATACATTACTTTTGGACTATCACTGCAAAAAAGATTATTGGTTGTGTCTCATACGGAACGTGCCTACATAGCAAGGATTATAAGTGCGCGTCTGATGAAGCGCAAAGAGAGGAAAATCTATGAGGAAGGATAAGGAATGCAATGAACTCCGCCCAGAATACAGGCGTGAGGATCTTGGTAAGGGAGTCCGAGGAAAGTATTTTGAGTCTTACCAAAAAGGGACCAATCTTGTACTCATAAGCCCTGATGTTGCAAAGGCTTTCCCCACAGAAAAAGCCGTTAATGAGGCATTACGATCCCTTATTGACCTTGCACAAAAATCAACCGGCATAACAAAGCGCTCGACCGGACGTGCAAAGAAACTGCACGCCGGTTAGCTTTGCGTTGAGCCTGTAGAAAAACCCCGATTTTTGGTAGTTTTCCCCGAAACCGAATCTAATGAACATGCATAGCGAGCGCATTCCCCGTCCGCCGCAGGCGGACTGCGGGGAGCTTCAAATCTTCCACCGTGCCGCCAGATAATAAATTGCCATACTTATATCGAGTCGACATAACCTTGATAATTACAACAAAAAGTAGACTTCTGGATTTTAAGCTATCGGCTTATGTAATTGATATTGGATTTCATTTTATTGTACTGTTTGCCAAATTGTAGTATCATCGCTTTTATATGCGAGTTTTGATGAAAAAAGTCGAGTCGATATAATATAATCGGTGAACAAAGGCAACCAAATAAAGGAGGTCTTATAATGATCACCGATACAGAAATTAGGTTGAAAGGGCTCAAAGTCCTTGCAGAATGTTAGCGGCCTCATGAAAATGTAGCAAAATGGGCAAGTTGAAAATGCATGTTGTGCTGCTCGGTTTTTTGGGCCGGCAGCAAGGGTAATCTTGCTGCCGGCGAAGTCAACGGGCATGGGTC
>DSAQ01000114.1 GCA_011046395.1 Pseudomonadota bacterium | reverse complement strand
ACCGGTGTCCAGAGGTATCTCAATCTGCTTGAAATTACTGGATTCCGGCGCCTGCCCCGGACCCCGATCCGGGGTTCGCCGGAATGACAAGAACGCCATTCACAAGACTTTTGCAAGAGCCTCATAATATGCATACTTACCTTTTTACCTAAATATATATCGTTGATGGTCTCGTAAAAAGTCCCAAAATAGCCATTTTCACAAAATCGGCTCCAATGATTTCAATAAGTTACAAAGCTGTATTTCAGATTTTCCGACTTTTTACGAAACCATCATCGTTCAATTCAATAAATTAATTCACTCATTTTGAAATTTTAATGAAAGTCCGATGAAAATTATCTTGACAAAATTTATGGAATTTTATTTATACATATGTTATGAATGAATAATCATTCATAAAGGACCTTTTCTGAGCCAAATAAGCCTATAACTCTGTGAAAGCCACCGACAAACATCAGAAGATTATCCAGGCCGCCGTTAAAATTTTTGCCCGGAACGGTTTTTTTAACTCGCGCATCTCGGAAATCGCCAAAGAAGCAAATGTAGCAGACGGCACGATATATCTTTATTTTAACAATAAATATGACATACTCATCTCCCTCTTTGAGGAAGAGATGGGGAAAATCATCACCAACATGCGGGAAGAACTGGCCAAAGAAGAAAACCCGCTCAAACAATTGGAGATTTTTTCCCGGGTTCACCTGAAAATTGTAGAAGAAAACCGGGAACTGGCCGAGGTGCTTCAGGTCGAAATCCGGCAGAGTAGTAAATTTATGAAGGAATATCGCAATAAAAAATTTGCCGAGTACGTAAATATAATCTCTTCCGTTATAAAAAAGGGGCAGGAACAAGGCCTCATCCGCGAAGACGTTATGCCGGGCATATTAAAACGGGCCTTTTTCGGAGCCTTAGATGAGATGTCCCGTTTCTGGATACTCTCCCCTCAAAAAAAATACAGCATACATACTGCAGCTAAACAGATTAGCGATTTCTTTATTCGCGGCATTGCTGTATCTGGTCATGATTTTCTCTCCTGACGCAACCCGAACTCGTAACTCACAACGCGCAACCCATTTTTAGGCATTGGCTTTTTCAGTCACTTTGTGGTAAAAAATAAACAAAGTATAGTGAATGTCATTAGTCAATAGTCATTTGTCACTGGTAAAAGCTGATCGATCCTCCACGGTTAACATGGCCTATGACTAATGACCGGTGACGTTGCCTATCGTATGTTTATTAAGGAGATAAGCCATGCCGTCTCTATTAGGAACAACGGTCATAGAACACCTGCTGACCACCCAGAAGGCCCACCCCGAGGCTACCGGTGCATTCACGCGGTTGTTATCCGAACTCATTGTGGCCGCCAAAATTATCTCCCGCGAGGTAAACAAAGCCGGACTGGTGGATATACTGGGCTATGCCGGACGAGAAAACATTCAGGGAGAGCAGGTACAGAAGCTGGATGAATTTGCCCATAGGACCATCGTCGAGCGTATGGCCCACACCGGAGAATTGTGCGCTATGGCCTCAGAAGAAGACCCGGATATAATACCCATCCCCGAGAGATTTCCTAGAGGCAATTACGTCCTGATCTTTGACCCCCTGGATGGTTCATCCAATATCGACGTAAACGTCAGTATCGGCACTATCTTCTCCATCTACCGCCGCGTAACCCCGATGCCTGCCGACCCAACTTTGGAAGATATCCTCCAGAAAGGAAGCAAGCAGGTCGCAGCCGGCTACTTTGTCTATGGCTCCAGCAGCATGATGGTCTATACGTCAGGCAGCGGCGTACACGGATTTACACTCCTTCCGAGCATAGGCGAGTTCTTATTATCCCATGAGAATATCAAGATACCGGAGCGGGGAAGGACCTTCAGCGTTAACGAGGGCAACTATAACTATTGGTCGGATGAGGTTAAAAAAATCGTGAGCTATTTTAAGACACCGGATAGGGAAACAAAAAGGCCATACACGGGGCGCTATATTGGTTCTCTGGTGGCGGATTTCCATCGCAATCTCCTGCATGGCGGTATATTTATGTACCCTCCAGACAAAAAAGACCCTAAAAAGCCCCTCGGCAAACTGCGCCTCATGTGTGAGTGTAACCCGCTGTCCTTTGTTGTGGAGCAGGCCGGCGGCTATGCCAGCACCGGCTTCCAGAGTATACTCGATCTCGAGCCCAAGGAATTGCATCAGCGTGTGCCGCTTTATATAGGAAGCAAAGAAGATGTACTTATTGCCGAACAGTTCATAAAAGGAGAAGGGGAATCCTGATGCCGCTTGTACCTGCCAAAAACATATTAATTAAGGCTTACCGGGAAGGCTACGCCATAGGGGCCTTTAATTTTGTTAATATGGAAATGTTACAGGCCATTTTACAGACGGCCAATAACCTGCGTGCCCCGGTCATTATCCAGGCTTCAGAAGGAGCCATCAGTTATGCCGGACTATCAACCATCGTATCCATGGCCAGGACACTGGCCGGGGAGGTAGATATCCCCGTAGCCCTGCACCTGGATCACGGGCACAAGCTGGAAACAATCCGGGCCTGTATTCAGGCCGGATTTACCTCGGTCATGATCGACGCCTCTCACCTGCCTTATACCGAAAACGCAGCCCTGACCAGACAGGTGGTAGAAATAGCCCACCAGTCCGGGGTCTCAGTAGAAGCCGAACTGGGCCGCCTCATGGGTGTAGAGGATACGGTATCTGTAGCGGAAAGAGACGCCGTACTCGTCGATCCTGAGGAGGCCGGCCGTTTTGTTCAGGAGACAAAGGTTGACTCTCTGGCTCCGGCCGTAGGGACATCGCACGGGGCCTTCAAGTATAAAGGCGCTGCCCGCCTCGACCTGGAACGACTAAAAAAGGTTAAAGAAAAAACGGGCATACCCCTCGTCCTGCACGGCGCGTCTTCTATTCCGGCTGACCTTCTTCAAGAGGCCGTTGATTCCGGCATTCCGGTTGGGGAGGCCAAGGGCGTACCCTTAGAAGAGGTGCAAAAGGCTATCAAGCTAGGCGTAGCCAAGGTCAACATCGATACGGACCTCCGCCTTGGTTTCGTCAGTGCCATGCGCCGCATCCTGGCGGAAAAACCGGAGACTTTCGACCTGAGAAAAATCCTGGGGCCGGCCCGGGGAAAAGTGGCACAAATCATTGCAGACAGGATACAGGCCCTGGGCTGTGCCAACAGGGCCTGAACGTGCTCATTCTGGGTATTGAAAGCTCCTGTGATGAGACGGCTGCTGCTGTCGTCCAGGACGGAAAGACCATATTATCCAGTGTGGTAGCCTCCCAGGTGGACGTGCATCGCCGTTACGGAGGCGTCGTACCGGAACTGGCCTCCCGCAAACATATCGAAGCCATCTATCCTGTCGTGGAAGAGGCATTAGAACAGGCCGGGGTATCTTTAAATGGCATTGATGCCATAGCCGTCACTCAGGGGCCGGGGCTGGTAGGGTCACTGCTGATCGGCCTCTCCTTTGCCAAAGCCCTTTCTTATGCGCGGGGACTCCCCCTCATTGGCGTGAGCCACATCGAAGGTCACCTTTTATCTATCTACCTGGAAAAAGATACCCCTTCTTTCCCCTATATCAGTCTCATGGCCTCAGGCGGGCATACCGCCCTGTACTACGTCTCTGACTATACAGGTTATCATCTCCTGGGCCAGACGCGGGATGACGCCGCCGGTGAGGCCTTCGATAAGGTGGCAAAACTCCTGGGGCTTGGCTATCCTGGAGGAGAAGTAATCAGCCGACTGGCCGAACAGGGAGACCCCCAAAAAATTAATCTCCCCCGGGCCATTATCAGTAAGGATTCCTTCGACTTCAGCTTCAGCGGCCTTAAGACCGCAGTAGCTAATTATATACGCTATTGCCGGGAGAATCAGCTACCAATGCCCTACGAAGATATGGCAGCCGCCTTTCAGGAGGCCGTAGTTGATGTCCTAGTTGACAAGACCATGAAGGCCGCCCTGCAATATAAGGTCAAAAATATTGTCGCAGCAGGGGGGGTAGCTTCTAATCGCCGTCTAAGGGAAGCTCTCGGCGCGGCCGCAAAACATGCCGGGGTTAAGGTCTTTATCCCCGATCCGTCCCTTTGCACGGATAATGCCGCTATGATTGCGGTGGCCGGATACCAGCGTTTCCGGAGAGGAGAGGTTTCCGGCCTGGACCTCGATGCCTATTCCAAAAATAGACCATGACCTTAAAAAGGACATTAAGATACTATTATCTCCGCATAAAGAACCTCAAGGGCAATCCTCGATCGATTGCCTCCGGCATGGCCATTGGTGTCTTTATAGGCCTTACCCCGACCATACCGTTCCACACGGTAATGATTCTCTTAGCAACCTCTCTGTTGAGCAGCAGCCGCATAGCCGGGATCATAGGGGCCACTCTCGTCAGTAATCCCGTCACCATACCCATCCACTATTACCTGGCCTATTACCTCGGGAAATGGGTCACCGCATTTAAAATAAGTCTGCCGGCTACCTATTCGATTATTGATATAGCCCGCGCCGGCTGGGAGTTAGCGCTCACTATGCTATTTGGCGGAGTGATCCTCGGCATTATACCGGCGGTTATTACCTATTTCCTTACACTTTACATTTTTAAGTACCTCAGGACAAAGCGCCGGGCCAGACGGTCCATATAAACAAACACATAACCCGGACACTATTTGAACTTTGAACTAAGCGCCCAATGATCAGCCCGCAAGGACTACTAAAAAAGTACTACATACGGCCCTCAAAGAGTCGGGGACAAAACTTCCTTATAAACCCGGATATTGCTAAGGCCATAATTGAAAAGGCGGGATTTGGGGCAGAGGACATAGTCATTGAAGTGGGCACGGGTCTGGGCATTCTCACCCTTCCCCTAGCCGCCAGGGTCAAAAAACTCATCAGCTTCGAAGTTGACCCGCGCCTGATTGCTATTGTGAAAGCAGAATATACCCTCCCTTCCACGCTGGAAATAATACACCAGGACATACTGAAAGTTGACTTTCAGGCATTGGAAAGAGAATATGGACAAAAACTAAAAATAATCGGGAACCTGCCTTACTATATTTCCAGCCCCATACTTTTTAAGATATGGGAATGTCGGTCTTTATTTAAAAATGCCTTTGTTATGCTCCAAAAGGAGGTGGCCGAAAGGATAGTAGCTCCGGCCGGCAGTAAAAAATATGGTATTCTCACCGTGCTCTTTAATTATTGCGCCATCATCGAAAAGGTCTTAAGGGTGCCTGCCGCTCAATTCTATCCCAGACCGGAAGTAGATTCCATGGTCCTCGGTTTTCACCTCCGCCCCCCGGAGGTAATCGCTGAAGATGAATCCCTCTTTAAAAAAACAGTCAAAAAAGCCTTCCAGAAACGACGTAAAACCCTGCAAAATGCCCTCGCACACCCCGGCTTTCCTCCTGAACTGATTAGAAACGTCCTGGAAACCTTGCACATTGATGGACAGAGAAGGGCCGAAACCCTGGGGGTTAATGATTTTGTGCAGATAAGCAACCTGTTCAGGGAAAGCAGCTATCAGCTATGAGCTATCAGCTGCCTGTACCTCCGCCTATGCCGAGTTTGCAACCAACAAAACTTGACAAAAAGAAAAGGCAGTTGTTAAATTGCGTCCGCATCAAGACAGCGATTTAATACTGTGAACTATGAAGATAATAAAATCCGTGGTCGGGATGCAATCCCTGTCCATGCAAAAAAGGACTGAAGGCAAACGCATCGCCCTTGTCCCTACCATGGGGTTCTTCCATGCGGGACATATAAGCCTCATGACCTATGCCCGTAAAAGATGTGACCTCCTGGTGGTGAGCATCTTTGTAAACCCCCTGCAATTCGGCCCTTCAGAGGACCTTGAATGCTATCCGCGTGACCTTAAACGCGACCGGGTAATGGCTGAAAAGGCCGGAGCGGATGTCCTCTTCTGTCCGTCCGCACAAGACATGTACCCACCGGGATTTCAGACGCATGTGGAGGTGGAACAACTAACCCAACCGCTCTGTGGCCGTCGCCGACCGGGACACTTTCGCGGGGTAACCACGGTAGTAACTAAACTTTTTAATATCGTACAACCTCATGAGGCCGTATTCGGGCTGAAAGATTACCAGCAATGGCTGGCCATCCGCCGTATGGCCGGTGATTTAAACATGGCGGTCAAGGTTACAGGCCGGCCCATCGTCCGTGAAAAAGACGGCCTGGCCATGAGCTCGCGCAACACCTGCTTATCCCCGGCGGAGAGAAAGGCGGCGCTCGGTCTTCACCAGTCCCTTTCCATAGCCAAGGACCTGGTCCGTAAAGGAGAAAAAGGCCCTGAACGGATAAAAAAGACCATAAAAGAACTGATAACTTCATATAATAGCGCTAAGATAGAAATAGAATATATCAGTTTTTGTCATCCGGAGACATTAGATGAACGAGATATAATCAAAGATAAGACCTTGCTGGCCATAGCCGCCCGGGTAGGAAAAACACGTCTTATCGACAATTGTCTTTTATCCACAGGAGTAAAATGAAGAACCCCCTCACTCCCCTTTAGTAAAGGGGGGGTACAGGGGGATTTTCAGGAGAATAAACAAGATGCAACGGCTTATGCTGAAATCAAAACTGCACCGCGTAAGGGTAACGGAGGCCGATCTGAATTACGAAGGCAGCCTGACCATAGACGCCTCTCTTATGAGGGCCGCGGGCATCTTACCTTTCGAAATGGTCCGGGTCTATAATATAAACAACGGCGAACGTTTTGAGACTTACGCTATTGAGGGCCTGCCTGATTCCGGCGTTATCTGTCTTAATGGCGCAGCGGCCCGCAAGGGAGTGGTCGGCGACCTGCTCATAGTAGCCACTTACGCCCTTTACAGCGAAGATGAATTGGCAGGCTACAGACCGCGCCTTGTACACGTAGATAAAGACAACCGTATCGTTTGACCCCTATGAAGCAATTCATAAGCAAGATAAAAAATCTATTTTTGACCGGGCTTTTAATTCTCATCCCCATCTTCGTGACGATATACGTCGCAACAGGGATGATAAATTTTATTGATTCAATCGGGGACATCCTCCCGAAGAAGTTCAATCCTGAGACCTATCTGCCCTTCCATATCCCGGGCCTGGGTATCATATACACCGTAATTCTAGCCCTAATTACCGGGCTTCTGGTCCGTAACTATATCGGGAAAAAGGCCCTCGGCTACTGGGAAAGGATCGTAGATAAAATCCCCCTGGTCAGGGTGCTCTACAGTGCCCTGCGACAGGTCTCGCAGGCCATATTTGTCAAGGGCGATGCCCAGTTTAAGAAGGTGGCATTGATTGAATACCCCCGCCGGGGTATTTATAGCCTTGTTTTCATCACCGGACGGGCCAGCCATAAACTGCCTGCAAATACCCATCCTCAAATGATCGGTGTCTTTGTACCCACAACCCCTAACCCTACCTCTGGATTCTATATTATGGTACCGGAGGAAGATATCGTTAATGTGGATATCTCTGTTGAAGACGCCTTTAAGCTTATCCTCTCGGGGGGCATGGTTCACCCAAACTCGACCCCAAGCAACATCACTTCCCAAAACGAACCCCGCGTTAAATAAAACTAAACGGATCCCCTGATATTAAATATAAACAGTCGCCCCTAGCCTTAATAGCTTGACAAGGCTAGAGGCATCTGTTTATATACCGCAAGTTTGCAATAGGAGGACGCTCTATGTTCATGAAAAATTGCCTTTTTACCTCAGAATCGGTTACCGAGGGACATCCGGATAAAGTAGCCGACCAGATATCTGATGCCATCCTGGATGCTATACTGGAAAAGGATAAAATGGGCCGGGTGGCCTGTGAAACATTGGTAACTACCGGCATGGCCCTGATAGCCGGCGAGATCACTACGGATTGCTATGTAGATATGCCGCAAATTGTCCGCGGCGCCATAAAAGAAATCGGCTATACAGACTCATCCATGGGTTTTGACTGGCAGACCTGTGCTGTTCTTTCCAGCATCGATAAACAGTCTCCGGATATTGCACAGGGTGTAAACGGCACCGGGCTGTTCCATGAGATGGGAGCCGGTGATCAGGGCCTCATGTTTGGCTATGCCTCTGACGAAACCCCGGATTTCATGCCTATGCCTATCTGGTATGCCCATAAGTTAGCCATGCGCCTGGCTGAGGTGCGAAAGAGGGGAATCCTTACCTTTTTGAGGCCAGACGGTAAAACCCAGGTTACGGTCCGTTATGTCAATGGGGAGCCGGTATCCATACCAACCCTAGTTATCGCTGCCCAGCATACCCCGGAGGTATCTTACAAAGAGATTAAAGAGGCCCTTGTAGAGGAGGTTATCAAGGAGGTTATCCCGGCGCACCTAATGACCAGCGATACAGAATACCTGATCAATACGACCGGCCGTTTTGTAGTGGGCGGGCCGCTGGCCGATTGTGGCGTCACCGGGCGAAAAATCATTGTCGATACCTATGGAGGCCGTGGACACCATGGTGGCGGGGCCTTTTCCGGGAAAGACCCCTCGAAAGTGGATCGCAGTCCCTCTTATATGGCCAGATACGTAGCCAAGAATGTGGTAGCCGCCGGCCTGGCGCGAGAATGCGAGGTTCAGGTGGCTTATAGTATCGGTGTGGCCAGGCCGCTTTCCATCAACGTAAATACCTATAGGACAGAGGCCATCCCTAATGACCGGATTGTTAAAATCATTACGGAGAATTTCAGCTTCAAGCCAGCCGAAATTATTAGCTATTTGGATTTAAGACGCCCTATATACAAGAAAACAGCGGCTTACGGACACTTCGGCCGACCGGAGCCGGAGTTCACGTGGGAAAAGCTGGATAAGGTGGAATTGTTGAAGGACAAGGCCGGGCTATAAGAAGCGGTCAGCTATCGGCCTTCAGCTTTCAGGTAAAAAAGAGACCGTGCTGATTGCTGACGGCTGAACGCTGATAGCTAACAATCGATGAGGAGTCAGCATGAATTTCCATATCAAAGACGAAAATCTGGCAGATAAAGGAAAATTGAGGATAGAATGGGCCGGTCAGAGTATGCCCGTGCTCAATATTATCCGGGACCGCTTTGAGAAGGAAAAACCGCTCAAAGGCGTGCGCATTGCCGCCTGTCTTCATGTGACCACGGAAACAGCGGCCCTGATGGAGACTCTAAAGGCCGGAGGGGCGGACGTGGCCATCTGCGCCTCTAACCCCCTCAGCACACAGGACGATGTAGCTGCCTCTTTGGTTAAGAATAGCGATATCCCCGTCTTTGCCATTAAAGGCGAAGACCATGATACCTACTACAGCCACATCCGCTCCGTATTGAAAATAAAACCTATGATAACTATGGATGATGGCGCCGACCTGGTATCGACACTCCATTCAGAGAAAAAAGACCTTATCCCCTCTATCCTGGCCGGCACAGAAGAGACAACCACCGGCGTCATCCGTCTCCGCAGCATGGCCATGGATAAGGTCCTCGGTTATCCTATAATCGCCGTAAATGACGCCAAGACCAAACACTTCTTTGATAATCGCTATGGAACCGGTCAGAGCACTATCGACGGCATCATCAGGGCCACCAATCGTCTCCTGGCCGGAAGCGCCTTTGTGGTCTGCGGTTACGGTTGGTGCGGCCGGGGAGTAGCTAACCGGGCCCGGGGCATGGGAGCGCGGGTTATTATTACCGAGGTTGATCCCCTGAAGTCGCTGGAAGCGGTCATGGACGGCTATGCCGTCATGCCCATGGAAGAGGCCGCCCGGATCGGGGATATTTATTGCACACTTACCGGTAATATCCACGTCATACGCAAGGAACACTTTCTTAAGATGAAAGAAGGGGCCATCGTCTCCAACTCCGGCCACTTTAACGTCGAGCTGGACCTCGACGGCCTGGCGGAGATAACCGAAAAAAGGCGTATGATCCGGGAATATGTGGAAGAATATACACTGGTCAATGGCAAACGGGTTTACGTATTAGGGGAAGGACGGCTCATTAACCTGGCCGCGGCCGAAGGGCATCCATCGAGCGTCATGGACATGAGTTTTGCCAACCAGGCCCTGTCCGCCGAATACATAGCAAAGCACCATGGTCAGATGAGGAAAGAAGTTTACCCGGTCCCGGAAGAGATCGACCGCCGGATCGCCTTAATGAAACTCCAGTCTATGGGAATACACATCGATAAGCTGACGACGGAACAGGAAAAATACCTTAGTTCCTGGGAAATGGGAACATAAGAGACAGAAAAATAAAGCAAGAAAGCTTAAGGCTCAAAGCTTTCAGCTCTCTTGCTTTCAGCTATTGCAGATTACGGTTTGATCCCCAGCTTCCTCTCCTTCTCCGCCACGAGCAGTCTGGTCTTGACCGCCGTGTCCGGGTTTAAGCTCATAGAGTCAATCCCGCATTCCACAAGAAACTCAGCGAATTCCGGAAAATCACTCGGCCCTTGCCCACAAATGCCTATCTTCCTCTTGTTGGCCCTCGCCACCTTAATAACCTGAGCAATCAAACGTTTGACAGATTCATTACGTTCATCAGAAATATGGGCGATAAGCTCTGAATCCCGGTCTAAGCCCATGGTCAACTGGGTCAGGTCATTGGAACCAATGGAAAACCCGTCGAATACCCTGGAAAACTCATCAGCCAACACAACATTGCTGGGTATTTCACACATCACATAGACTTCCAGCCCCTTTATGCCCTGAACCAGGCCATATTTCTTCATAACCTCGATTACTTTCTTCCCTTCTTCTACAGTCCGGCAGAATGGAACCATGACCTTGACATTGGTCAGGCCCATCTCTTCCCTCACCTTAAGCAGGGCCTTACATTCCAGAGCAAAGGCCGGCTCAAAAGCCGGGTCGTAGTAGCGGGAAGCCCCGCGCCAGCCGATCATGGGATTACTTTCGACCGGCTCATAAAGAAAACCGCCTATCAGGTTGGCGTATTCATTCGTCTTGAAGTCCGAAAGGCGCACAATAACGTCGTTTGGATAGAAACCGGCACCGATCCGCCCGATACCTAGTGCCAGCGTATCGATAAAGAATTGGACCTTATCCTCATAATGGTAGGTATGTTTATCGATAAGCTCGATCACCTTTGCCACTTTCTTGTTCTTTCGCGCCTCCTTCTTCAACTCCTTGTAGTGAATGAGAGCCAGCGGATGGATACCGATATGAGAGTTAATAATAAATTCTTCGCGGGCCAAACCGACACCGTCATTCGGGATCTGCCCTTGGATAAATGCCTTCTCCGGGATGCCCACATTCATCATTATTTTCGTGCGGGTCCTGGGTAAGCTCTTCAGGTCAGTACGCTCCACCTCGTACTTGAGCAGCCCCTCATATATGTACCCCGTTTCTCCCTCCGCACACGAGATCGTGACAGCTTGGCCGCTCTTCAAAACCTTGTCCGCCGTCGCCGTTCCGATGATACATGGGATACCCAGCTCTCTGGATACTATCGCGGCATGGCAGGTCCGTCCGCCGCGGTTGGTGACAATTGCGCCTGCTATCTTCATGATCGGCTCCCAATCGGGGTCGGTCATGTCCGTTACCAGTACCTGCCCCGGTTTGAAGTCAAGGATGTTCGTGGCGCTTTTGATGATATTTACCCTCCCCTGGCCTATCTTCGAACCGACGGCCTGGCCGGACACAAGTGCCTTCCCCTTCTCTTTCAGGACATAGGTCTCGATGAAATTGACGTCTTTCTGGGAATGAACCGTCTCCGGTCGGGCCTGGAGGATATAAAGTTTTCCGGTGCCAACCTTTACGCCGTCCCCGTCCTTGGCCCACTCGATATCCATGGGCTTGAAATAGCCGGCCTCCTTGCTGTAATGGTCTTCGATAGTACAGGTCCAGCCCGCCAGAGTCACCACTTCTTCGTCAGAAAGTATAAACCGACGTCTCTCCTTGAGGGTCGTCGGCTTGTTCAGTGTCGGCTTTTTGGGGTTTTTAGTATAAACCATCTTTATTTCTTTGGTTCCCAGTTTCTTGTAGACGATGGGCATTTTACCCATTTTGAGGGTAGGCTTAAATACGTAATATTCATCAGGATTGACCGCCCCCTGTACTACATTTTCACCCAGCCCCCAGGCGCCGGTAATAAACACCGCATCTTTAAAACCAGACTCTGTATCAATAGAAAATATGACGCCAGAGCAAGCTGAATCGCTCCGTATCATCTTCTGAACGGCTATTGATAAGTAGACATCAAAATGACCAAATCCCTTATCCTGCCTGTAAGAAATAGCCCGGTTGGTAAACAGACTGGCAAAACATCTTCTACAGGCATCTATAAGATGTTCTTTCTCCCGGATATTCAGATAGGTTTCCTGCTGGCCGGCAAACGAGGCATCGGGTAAATCTTCGGCAGTAGCAGAAGAACGGACCGCGACATCCACATTAGCCCCGTACTCCTTCTCCATCCGTGTATATGCGTCAACAATAGTCTTTGTGAGATCATCCGGGAAAGGAGCGGTACGTACTATATTGCGCACCTTTTCCCCTCGCTGCATAAGATCTTTAATATTGTGAGTATCCAATCCCTCCAGAATATCACGTATCTTTTTATCAACACCGGACGCCTTGAGCAGGTGTTTGTAAGCCTCAGCCGTTATGGCAAAACCGCCCGGGACGTTGACGCCTTTCTTGATCAATTTCTGATACATCTCTCCCAGAGAAGCACTTTTTCCACCGACCAACGGAACATCCTTGATGCCTATCTCGTCAAACCAGAGTATAAACCGATTTTTACTCTTACCCATAAACACGCCCCCTCCTATGATTGCGTTCTAATTTCTCCGACTTTTTGTATAGTAGCAAAATTTTACATAAAGTTACAATAAAAATAGCGCCGGCTATCAGCTTTGAGTTTTGAGCTTTCAGCTTTCAGCCCTTTATCCCGAACAAATCCTGAGAATCTGGCCCGAAATAGCGGGCAGGGGCAGTATCTTATCTACAGCCCCACGCTTTATGGCCTCTTTGGACATACCAAAAACCACACAGGTAGCCTCATCCTGTGCTATAGTAGCCGCCCCGGCCTCCTTCATTTCCAGCAGCCCCTGAGCGCCATCGTCGCCCATGCCGGTCATGATGACACCGACAGCATTGGTCCCGGCATAGCGGGCCCCGGAGCGAAAGAGCACATCCACAGACGGGCGATGGGGGGAAACCAGGGGCCCGTCCTTAACTTCAACGTAGTAACGCGCGCCAGTTCGCTTAAGTAAAGTATACCGGTTACCTGGAGCAATCAAGGCCCGTCCGGTTACTACTCCATCGCCATTTTCAGCCTCTTTAACCTAAACCCGGCAGAGGTTGTTCAACCTCTGGGCAAAGGCTGTGGTAAATTTCTCAGGCATGTGCTGGACAATTACCATGCCCGGGGCATCCGGCGGTAATGCCTCCAAATAAACCCTTAACGCCTCTGTCCCCCCGGTAGACGCCCCGATTAAAACTACTTTTCCCGTAGTTTCAGCCATAGCCTTCGTCTTTGGTTTGGCCATGACTGCATCCGCTGTAAGCTTTTTTTCAACCTTTCTAAAATCTCGCCGGTGTAGCTTAACCTGTGCCGCCGCCTTAACTACGTCACAGATACGTATCCTCGACTCTTCCAGAAATTGTTTTGCCCCCATCTTGGATTTCTCGATAATCTCTACTGCGCCATATTCTGAAGCCTGTAGCGTCGTCTGGGCGCCTTGCGTTGTTAAACTCGAACAGATGACCACCGGTATGGGGTGCTGGGCCATAAGTTTGCGCAGGAATGTGATACCATCCATGCCCGGCATCTCTACATCCAGGGTAATGACATCCGGCACAGCCTTTTTCAGGCGCTCCGCCGCCACATAAGGGTCTTGAGCGGTAGCGATTACCTCAATATCCGGATCGGAGTCTAATATTTCGGTCAGGGTCTGTCTCACCACCGCCGAATCATCGACAACCAGCACCTTTATTTTATCGCTCATTTTCTCCTCACTTATTATACATTTTCAGTTGATAAGGCTGAAATTACGGGCCTCCCCCAGAGCCCTTGTCTCCAGGAATAAATCTGACCGATCTCAATCCCTTCCCATCTATATTTTTCGATAAACCGTCGGTCTGGCCAGTTTAAAATCCGTTTCCATCCCGTGCAGGGTTTCCGAGTAGCCGATGAACAGATACCCGCCGTCAACCAGATGCTTATAAAACTTATTGACCAACCTGGTCCTGGTCCCCTGGTCAAAATATATCATGACGTTGCGGCAAAAGATAAAATCCATAGGCACATGGAAAGGGACGGAGTCGTCCATCAAATTATAATGCTGAAACCCCACCCTGTTACGCAACTCCGGCACCACACGATAATAACCTTCCTGTCCCTTTGTCCCGCGCATGAAATATTTTCGAAGGTAATCAGGGGGGACACCCTGAATATCAACTTCCGAATAAACTCCGCGCCGGCCCTTATCCAACATGCGATGCGATATATCCGTAGCAAATATAGAAAAATCCATACTCCCGGCAGGAATGGAAAGCCCGAATTCCGCCATCACTATAGCCAGGGTATATGGCTCCTCTCCCGAGGAACAGCCTGCACTCCAGACTGTGATTTTTCTCTTGCCCTGGCAGCGTCCCTGGGCCACCAACTCCGGCAGAACTACTTCTCTTAAAAACGTGAAGTGGCTTGACTCTCGAAAAAACTCCGTCTTATTGGTGCTAATCATATCCACAGTATGGATGAATTCGGCCTGACTGCCTTCAGGGGTAGTGATATAATTGTAATATTCTGTGAAAGATTGCAACCCGAGGGTCCTGAGGCGTTTCAGTAGTCGTGAAACAAGCATGGTTTTTTTAGCCGGGGGAAGGGTTATACCCGCATGGCGGTATATAAGGTCACTAAAAAGGGCAAATTCCCGATCGGACATATCAGGGGCATCACGAAATAATAAGGCATTTGCGTTTAAGCCTGTATTTATATCCAACATAACTTCTATCTCTTTAGCTCTCAGGCGAGACGCCTGTCCTGCTGGCTACTGACTGCTGATAGCTGAACGCTTAAAGGCTTTCTAAATCGTCTGCTCGGCATAAACATTCTCAGGAGCCTCTTTGGGCATCACATCCGCCTCCTCAATATTTGCCAATACCTGCTTTACCTCGGTCTCAAAGGCAGAGGCATACTTAGAAAGCGCGCCCGAAAAATTACTTATTTGATCTGATAAAAAAACAAACCCCCTGCCCATATCTCCAAGACGGCCGCACTCGATGCGGGTAGAAATACCCAGTATTCTGGTCATAACGGCCAGCTTCTCCAAGGCATTGTGCCCGCTCTTCAGGCTTTCAAGTTCTTTCCCTATAGTGGAAATATGCTTGACAGCCCTTGCAGACTCCTCAATTGTAGTACGCAAGGCGTCAAGCGACGTATTAAAAATATCCCTCACATCCAGAAACAGGTCTGTAACCTTTCGAAGATGCGCAGTGGCGTGCTGTCCCTCTTCCAGATAGACTGCCCCCTTGGCCTGTTCGGAAAGATCCTGCGCCCGCCGGGAAATAGACTCCAGCTCCCGGCCAAGCTGCAAAAATTCCGGCTCAATGTCGGCACATAACTGTGTCAAATGCCTCTGACACTCATCCAGTTCCTTTATTAGATTCCGCTTCTTAACCATCAGCTTTCAGCAGTCAGCTATGAGCTATACTCATTTAAAGGTACTATAATGATAGGGGTAAGGTTGGAATAGCAAAACCGCCTGATACAGGATTTAGAAAGACGCTACCCTGGTATAATGTCGCCACGGCCCCTCCTGCGGGGCCGTGACAAAAACTTTTTTAAAGTTAAAAATCCGCGAATCCCTGCTCGTCCCCCATGGGAATGACCTCTTCCGGTTTGACCCTACCAGGCCCCGCCTTGGTTTTATGGACAGGCTTCTTAGGTGCCTCACGGGTAAGCTGTTTAGCCTCGCTCCTGCTCGCTCCAAGGTGCTGCCTGATCCCGGCCAGCCTATGCTTGACAGGTGATGTGTCATTCACTGCGGCGCCGCCTACTAAGGCCACCAGTTGACCGACAAAGTCTTTCATGTTTTCGGCCTGGGCATTAAGTTCTTCACTGGCCGAGGAGTTTTCCTCAGCCGAGGCGGCATTGGCCTGCACTACCTTATCCATCTCGGCCACGGCCGTACTGACCTGTCCAACACCTTGGGCCTGCTCCTGGGAAGCGGCCGCAATCTCACCAACCAGATCTTTCACCTTCCCGCTCTTCTCAGCTACCGCCTTAAATGCCTCATTGGTCTTATTCACCAGCTCTGAACCAGCGCCTATCTTTTTTACTGTGCCTTCGATCAAATTAGCGGTGTTCTTGGCTGCATCGGCCGCACGCATGGCCAGGTTGCGAACCTCTTCGGCCACCACGGCGAACCCGGCCCCGGCCTCACCCGCACGCGCCGCCTCCACTGCCGCATTTAACGCCAGCAGGTTGGTCTGGAAGGCAATCTCGTCAATCGTCTTGACGATCTTGGCGGTCTCATCGCTGGCCTGGGAGACCTCTCGCATGGAAGCGGTCAATTCAGTCATGGAACCATCGGCCTGTTCGATAACCTTTGCGGCCTCTCCCATCAGGCTGTTTGCCTGCGTGGCATTATCCGCATTCTGTTTGGTCATGGAGGACATCTCCTCCATGGAGGAAGAGGTCTCTTCAAGCCCGGCCGCCTGTTCGGAGGCTCCCTCGGCCAACTGCTGACTGGCCGATGCTACCTGCACAGAGGCAGAGGATACCTAGTCAGAACCCTCTTTAAGACCATCAATGATAGCTGTTACCGGCTTGACGATACTTCTGGCCAGCAGATAGCCAATGGTTATGGCCAGGGCAATGCCCACCAGTATCGCTATCAATGAGAGAAGTCCGGCGGTTCTGGAGAGACTCATGGATTCTTGCTTCGCCACATCCATCTGTCCCCTTGACCGCTCTGCGATCTTCCCCACAGTTTCTTCGAGGGCCTTATCCACAATTTTCAACTCATCCCGGGAGAGAATTTTCAACTGTTCATCCAGCATCCCTTCGGCCTCTGTTATCTTGCCGGAGATGACATTTTGCAGTAGTTGTCCCTTGTAGGCGATCAGCTTGTCCGCAAGCCCTTCAAAAGGCCTGAGTGCGTCTAAAAAGGCCAGCGTATGTTCTTCTATCTTCCCGCCCTTCCTGGCCGCGCTTATACCAAGTTCTTTGCTCCCCTTAAGAATGATATCGGCGGTCTTTTTCATCTCATCTCTTTTTTCATAATACCGGTCCCTGTATTTGGTATAGTTTTCCATGTTCCTTCTTACCATGCTCATTTCCAGAAGGTTCATGCGGGCCGCCTTCGAGAGACCGTCCAACTGATTCCCCAGATCCAGTTGAGGAACCCTCGTCTCCAGCACTTCGTTCATGTTTTTTGACATCTTATTGATGACCTCGTAAAAAGCTGATTTATACCGTTAAAGGTATCCTATATGCAACGAACTTGACTATAACACCAAAAAGCAGCAAAGATATTTAAAGGGCGTAGCAGGTAACTGATACCGTTT
>DSAQ01000126.1 GCA_011046395.1 Pseudomonadota bacterium | reverse complement strand
TCACTACAAATGACTTTCCAAAACTCGCATCCAATAATATCAATAGGTTATCAAACCAATCGGGTCAAATCTAGGATAATTTTGAGGTAAAAATCAATTTTTGTGGTAAACTTGGGTTAAGATGGGAAGGACGGCGGGTACACGGTTCGCCACCCTGGAGGTCAGACCATCCAATATTGCAGCTATAACTCTTTATAAAGATGCGGGATTCATTCCGGTAGGCAGAAGGCCGGGATATTATTCGGATAGCAAGGAAGACGCAATTATTATGGAGTATGACTTTCTTAAAAAGGTAACGGATACGGAAGATATGTGTTGACTTAACTAGCCAGGTTTTCTAATATTTTTATTGATATTCTTATGTTTTCTGTGGTTCTCCTGTTAAATAGTTCCCGTCCGAATCACCCTCCCTTGGTGGGAGAGGGTCGGGGTGAGAGGGACGATAATTTTAATTAACTGAAATTCTTGGCTTTTCACCCCCACCCGGTCCCTCCTCCATCGAGGGGGAGGGGAATTTAGGGGTAGTTTCCGGATGGAAACTAAATAGGGGTTCCTTAGGGAAATTTAACAGGGTGAATCTGTGGTTAATCTTTTGACAACACGTAAACATCGAAAGGGGTAAAATATGCCTATTAAAGTAGCCATTAACGGATTTGGTAGAATAGGCCGATTCTTATTGCGTGTCATTGCCCAACGGCAAGAGAAAGACATAGAGGTGGTAGCTATAAACAGCCGGGCTGATTCTTCAGTCCTGGCCCATCTGCTAAGATACGACTCGGTACATGGCCCGTTTAGTGGCACTGTGGAGGCAAAGGCCCATACCTTGACTGTCAACGGCAAAGAGGTTGCTATTACCGGTATTACCGATGACCTGTCCCGTCTGCCATGGCGTGATCTTGGAGTGGATATCGTCCTTGAATCTACGGGTAAATTTAGAGATAAGGAATCGAACCTAAAACACTTACAGGCCGGGGCACAGAAGGTCATAATTGGCGCGCCGGGCAAAAACGTAGATGCAACAATAGTCATGGGTGTAAATGAAGAAATATATCAACCGGACAAACACCACATTATCTCTAACGCCTCCTGTACCACCAATTGCCTGGCACCAGTGGCCAAGGTACTCCACGATGCCTTTGGTATTGAACATGGTCTAATGACTACGGTTCATTCTTATACCATGGATCAGCGCATTCTCGATGGCTCCCATAAAGATCTACGCCGGGCCCGTGCTGCCGGAATGTCTATAGTGCCGACTACCACAGGTGCGGCCGCAGCTGTAGCCAAAGTCATTCCAGAACTTGAAGGAAAGCTGGATGGACTGTCCGTACGGGTCCCCACTCCTGACGTCTCATTGGTTGATCTGGTCGCCGAGATGTCCAAAGAGGTTACAAAAGAAGATATCAACAGTGCCCTTAAAGAAGCAGCACAGGGTAAGCTGAAAGGGATCTTAGCATATAACACTGAACCCTTAGTTTCTGTAGATTATGCCAGTAGTCCTTACTCCGCCATCGTGGATGCCCCCTTAACCAATGTTATTGGTGGGCGGATGGTCAAAGTCATCGCCTGGTATGATAATGAAAGCGGCTTTTCCTATCGCATGGTTGATCTTGTCCTTTACATGGGCAAGTATCTCGGGTAGCCAGGCATGAAATTCTGGTGGCCATCATTGGGAGTACCTTTTAGGCTACGATATAAACTATAGGCAACGTCACTGGTCATTAGTCATCGGTCATTGGTTAAGAGTGGAAGATTGGTCACTTTTACCAGTGACAAATGACTATTGACAAATGACATTCACTATAAAAAAGGAGATTTGCGTGAAATACATAAATGAGGTCGATATCCGGGAAAAACGCCTTTTAATCCGCGTGGATTTCAATGTCCCCTTAGATGAGCATGGTAATATAACCGATGACGTTCGCATTCGAAGTGTCTTACCAACAATCAATCACGCCTTAGATGAACATGCCAAAATCATCCTTACCTCACATATGGATCGGCCCGGGGGGCAGGTGGTAGAAAAGCATCGACTTACACCGGTTGCCAAGCGGCTTTCCAGATTATTACACAAGGATGTAACCATGGCGCCAGACTGTATAGGTGAAAAAGTGAAGGCGCTTATTGCCAAAATGCAGCCTGGAGACATAATACTTCTCGAAAACTTACGATTTCACCCGGGTGAAGAAAAAAACGATCCTGAATTCGCAAAACAATTGGCTGAACTGGCAGACATCTATGTAAACGATGCCTTTGCCGTGACCCATCGGGCCCATGCCTCGGTAGTCGGTGTTACGGATTATTTCAAGGAATGTGTGGCCGGTTTTCTTATGAAAACGGAGATGGACTATTTCCATCGTTCCATGGAGGATCCGGCCAGGCCCCTTGTAGCGGTCATTGGCGGGGCTAAGGTATCCGGTAAACTAACCGCTCTGGAAAATTTACTCTGTAAAGTAGATAAGATGATCATCGGCGGGGCCATGGCCAATACATTCCTGAAAAGTATTAACTGGGATGTCGGAAAATCAAAGGTAGAAGACGACCTCCTGGATACCGCCAAGCATTTGCTCATGCTGGCCAAAGAAAAAGGGATTAAGCTTTATCTCCCGGTTGACTGCGTAGTGGCCGACCGCCCTGATCCCAAGGCAGAGACGAAAATTACCACCGTTCAGGAAATACCCTCTGACTGGTATGTAATGGACATCGGACCGGCAACCGGGACTCTCTTTTCTGAGGCCTTGCAAAATGCCAAAACCATTATTTGGAACGGGCCTATGGGGGCTTTTGAGATGGATGCCTTTAGCCGCGGCACCATGTCCATGGTGCGGGCTATCGCCAATTCCTATGCCCTGACCATTGTCGGCGGTGGGGATACGGACGTAGCAGTGCACAGGGCCGGTGAGACAAGTAATATCTCTTATATATCCACCGGCGGCGGGGCCTTTCTGGAACTCCTGGAAGGGAAAAAACTGCCGGGGGTAGCCGCATTGGAGCGTTTCAACCGTAATATGGAGGACTGACAGATGCCCCGTAAACCCATAGTTGCCGGTAACTGGAAGATGTATAAAACCATCCCGGAGGCCATGGCCCTGATTAATGCGCTAAGATCCGGGGCATCCGGGATTTCGGATCGGGAAATAGTCGTGGCCCCACCCTTTACCGCCCTTGCGGCTGCAGCCAGGGCGCTCGATGGCAGTGGAATCTCCCTTTCCGCCCAGAATACCTGCTGGGAGAATGAGGGGGCCTACACGGGAGAGGTCTCTCCTACAATGTTGAAGGATGTCGGCTGTCGGTATGTTATCATCGGGCATTCCGAGCGCCGCCATATTTTTGGGGAGAGGGATGAGACGATTGCCCGGAAAATAAGGGCTGCCCTGGATGCCAGTCTTCAGCCTATTTTCTGTATCGGAGAAACCTTGGAAGAGAGAGAAACCGGGGAAACCCTGGCCGTCCTCAGAAGGCAGGTCAAGGAAGGACTTAAACTGATACGAGGCGCGGACATGGGCAGGGTAGTCATTGCCTATGAACCCGTGTGGGCTATCGGCACGGGAAAAACAGCGACCAATGAGCAGGCCCAGGAGTCGCATTCCTTCATTCGCACGCTGCTGGAAGGGCTATTTGAGAAAAATATTGCGTCAGATTTGAGAATATTGTATGGTGGGAGCGTTAAAGCAGGGAATGTGGACGGTCTCATGGCCCAACCAGATATTGATGGTGTGTTGGTTGGGGGAGCTTCACTTGAGGCCGATTCTTTTTTACGCATCATTAAATTTGAGCGTTAGGGTCTAAAATGTACACGCTAGTCGTTGTGTTGCATGTCCTGGTATGTTTGTTTCTGATTGCCATCGTGCTCTTGCAGACGGGCAAGGGTGCAGATATCGGGGCTGTTTTCGGCGGGTCAAGCCAGACGCTTTTTGGGAGCGCCGGTCCAGGCACATTTCTTAGCAAACTTACAGCCATAGCGGCAGTTATTTTCATGGTGACTTCCCTAGGGTTGGCTTATCTAATCAGTCATCGCGAAACCGCCTCGGTTATGAAGGGTGTGCAGTCGGCGCCTGCGCCTCCGGCGCCGATGGCCCCGGCGCCGTTACAGACACAGCCGGCTGTTCCCAAGCTGCCTGTGCCAGCACAGCCCCAGACTAAATAAAAGGTTATATGCGAGCTTTGCCGAAGTGGTGGAACTTGGTAGACACGCCATCTTGAGGGGGTGGTAGGCCATGCCTGTGCGGGTTCGAGTCCCGCCTTCGGCACCAAAGACCATAAAATCCCTGAGACTTAAAAATCTCAGGGATTTTATTTTACAACCGCATCATCTTCAATCCGGCAACGTTACCTCTTTCTCACCCCAAGTTATCACATCCGGCACATAGAAAAGCTTAATGGCCTTATGCGCTTTCTTGCGTAGATACTCAAACAGGCCCTCGGCCAGTGTAACCCTGGTCATATTCGCCCCGGATTCCCAGGAAAGGAGGCACGAGAGCTCCACCAATGACCAGTCTCCTTTAATCTCATGGCGATAAATTCCCCAAAGGAGTTTGGACTTCTCTCCCCCTTCTTTATCCTTTTCATACTCATAAAGCCTGAGAATCGGCCCGTAATTGCGTTCAAATCCCTCGTCTTCAAGCGGAATGATGGCCGGAAAATGGAGAAAGGCTGAACCATCCCGCCGGCTTTTGAGATAAAAGAGCGGCCAGACCCTTGTAACGCTTTCTTCTTCTTTTTTCTCCGGCCAGACCGTGGTTTCCGACTTGTTGATGATTAAAAAACGATAAGTAGTCTTTTCTGCCTTGTCCTCCTCCATATTCTCCTTAGAGTATTCATAAACCGGCCATAGGAGAGAAAACTCGTAGCTGTCCGGCTTTTGTTTCTCCGAGAAAATGGGCCAGAATTTTTTGACATTATAATCTTCGCTCTTTGCGTACTGGATAAGCGGCCAGGGCATATCCCATTGCGTGTAATCATTACGCCGGTCATGGTAATAATTGAAGAATGGCCAGAGGATTATCTTCTTATTTTCTATATCCGATGTTTCTGAGATATAAAGCGGGAATAGCATCCACTTCGTCTTTGGCGCATCGGTATCCATATCTTCCCTGTAGTGAAAGAAAAACGGCCAGAGGACAAAGGAGCGGTCATATTCACCCCTTTTTTTCTCATAACCGTAAAGCGGCCACAAGCGGAAGGCCTGTTCTTCGTCACCTTTGGTCCAGGAAAGTATCGGCCAGAGGATGGTCGTCTTTTTGTTGCCCTCCCATCTGGCTGTTGAGTAGAGAGGCCAGAGGAAAAAGGTTATCTCATCCCTTCCAAACCGCTCTTTGAACCGGCCGTAGATAGGAAAAAGCCCGGCGTAGGGCTCACCCGTTTTTGTCTTGCCCCAGAAGACCGGAAAGAAGCCAAAGTCTTTTTTTTGTCCGTCTTCCGGCGTTTCCTTGAGGTTCTTATGGCCGGAAATAATCGGTATGAACTGGGTGTACTTTTCCTCCGGGGTGAGCCTGTACTTGCCAAGGGGGTAGAGAAATTGCCACTCTTTAGTCTCTTTTTCACGATCGTGATGATAAGAGAGAAGGGGTCTTACGGCCCACCCTTCTTCCTTTGGATTGGAATAGGCGCTATAGAAAGGGCCAATAGCATCTACCTCTTGTTTTGTCTCTTTCTGGCCTGCCTGGTTAAAAAAAAGGGGAGAAAAATTGTCACGCCGGCCTTGCCCGTTGAAAGCGGCACAGCCCGTGCCAAGCAAGCTGAATATGAGCACTATAGGTAAGAAAAATCCCTTGCCCCACTCCACTAACGCAACACCGTTCCCACCACAGTCCCGAGGACGGTTACAGGCACCTGCTCCTGTATGCCGGTAGTGGCCTTGGTCACGCTTTTAACGGCCTTCTTAGTCTCATCATAAAGGCTGGGATCATTGACCAGTTTGCCGAGAGTGCCTTCGCCTTTATCCACCTTCTGAGCCACATTATGCAGTGTATCCACGGTATCTTTGGCCTTGTTATAGAGAGTTTCATCGTTGACTAATTTACCCAGTGTGCCCTCTCCTCTCTCCACCTTCTGGGCTACCTCGCTCAGGGTCCCCACCGTCTCTTCTAAAGTACTGACTGTTTTTTCCGCCTTGTTATACAAGGTCTCATCTTTGACCAGCTTGCCTAGCGTACCCTTGCCGGCTTCTACGTCACCGGATATGTTTTTAAAAGAGGCCGAGGCATCGCGCAGATCCGCCATAAGGCCCTTAAAATTTGTCTGGTTTTCTTTATCACCCACAAATTTATTAAGGCCGGCAGCCACGGACTGGATATCGTCCAGGGCTGGTTCCACCTTGACCAAAAGCTGGTCAAGGTCTGCGGCAGAAACGGTTTTGGCAATAGCGCCTTCAGGGGGGATATAAGCCTCTTCTCTCCCTTGCATTATTTCAATGAATTTATCGCCCAGGACTCCCTTGGTGCGGACCATGGCCTGGGCATCTTTTCTGATCTTTACTCGGGGCGAAATCACCATGTCCACCCTGGCCTGACCATCTTTCAGGGTAACGTCTTTAACCCGCCCGATCTCTATCCCGGCCATTTCCACCGGACTGTCCTTTACTAACCCGGAGACGGAATCAAAGACCGCGGATACATGGTAGCCCTTCTCTCTGCCCAGATCAATCTTGCCGAGGCGTATGCTCATGTAAGCCAAAATTACCAGACCTATCAGCACAAAGATGCCAACCTTAATCTCTGGACCAAAACCTTTTTTATCCATAAGCAGTCCTCCTTGTCAGGAGCTAATAATTTTGTCCTCGGGAATCCCCTGCAGGAATCCCTGGACGATGGGGTTCTCAGAATTACGGAAGCTCTCCGGGTCCCCGGTCTCTATAATCTTCCCCTTGTAGAGCATGGCTATCTTGTTTGCTATCTTAAACGTACTCTGAATATCGTGACTGATAACTACACAGGTCAGGTTAAGTCTTCTCTGTATGCCCAGAATAAGCTCGTCTATAGCTGCGGTCATTATGGGATCCAGACCGGTAGTCGGTTCGTCAAACAAAATTATCTCCGGATCCATGGCTATAGCCCGGGCCAACCCCACCCGCTTTTTCATACCCCCGGAAAGCTCTGAAGGATATTTGTCCTCAATTCCGGACAATCCTACATCGGCCAGCTTGCCGGCAACTATTTGGGCTATTTCTTTTTTGCTCAGATCGGTATGCTCAGCCAGGGGGAAAGCTATATTTTGACCCACGGTCATGGAGTCAAAGAGCGCCGCGTCCTGAAACAGCATACCAAAACGGCGCCGGATTTTATAGATATCTTTTTCCTTCAACTGCGTAATATCGACATCATCGATGAAGACATGCCCGGCATCCGGCCGGATAAGGCCAATAATATGCTTTAAGAGGACGCTCTTGCCCCCGCCGCTCCGTCCGATAATAACTATTATCTCTCCCTTATTTATCTCCAGGTTGATCCCGTCGAGCACCTTAAGCTTATTGAATGACTTATGTAAATCCACCAGCTTAATCATTTGGACGCCTTCTTAGAAGAGCAGTGAGGTCAGTATGTAGTCTCCAACCAGTATGCTGACAGAGGACACGACCACGGCCTCCGTGGTAGCCCGCCCCACCCCTTCCGCGCCGCCTCTGGTATGGTAACCCTTGTAACAACCGATTAACGTAAGAAGCAGCCCGAAACATACGGACTTAAAAAGCCCGTTAAAGATATCTGATAATTCGACCATTTCGATCATCTTAGCCATGAAGATGCCGGGGTTGATCTTAAGCAGGCCCACACCAATTATATATCCCCCCACAATGCCGACAAAGTCGTCGATAACGGTCAGAATCGGGACGACCAATATCCCGGCAATGATACGCGGCACAACCAGATATTTGACCGGATTTATGGCCATAACCGCCAGGGCATCGATCTGTTCCGTAACCCGCATGGTCCCTAGCTCCGCGGCTATGGCCGACCCCGCCCGTCCGGTAACCATGAGTGCGGTTAAAACCGGACCCAGTTCCCGTGTCATGGAAAGGGCGACAGTAGCCCCGAGGAGCGACTCGCCGCCGAATTTGCGGAAGGCATAATAACTCTGTAAGGCCAGAACCCCACCGGTAAAGAGGCCTGTAAGTATAACGATAAAAATTGATTTAACGCCTATGAACTCCATTTGCTTGAAGATATTACGTATGCGCAAGGGTGGTATAAATGCCCAGCTTAGGGCGCTTATAAGCATAATGGCCATGTCACCCATCTGATTAATGGCGGAGAGTGTTTTGTAACCAATAGTAAAGAGAAATCTGCGCATAGTAATCAGTACATCGGAACAGAAGATTTTTTACCTAAATTGTTCTTCTACTATACCTCAAGAGGACAGTTCAACAATTTTTTAAGCAGAGCGGGCCGAAGATCCGCCCTTGGCGGTGCGGACAGTGATAAGCTGATTTATCGTTTTCTGTATCTCGGCCTGGACGGCATCGATGACATCATGTCCATCAATCCGGTATATGAAGCTATCTTTAAGGCTCAAGAATATATCCTGTACTCGCCTCAGGTAATCCTTATTTTCGAAATTATTAGGCTTTTCCCTGCGATTATTCTTGATACGTTCGACGGTTTCACCTGGCCGGGCTATGAGCAGGATGACCAGGTCGGGAACGGGCGCGAACTCCTCATTTCTTTGTCTAATGTCCGGCACGGACAAGCCCATCGCCCCCTGGTAGGCCATGGTAGAAAAATAATAACGGTCGGTAATGACAATCCAGCCCTCATGCAAGGCCGGTTTTATGATCTCCTCCACATGCTGCCTGCGGTCATTGATAAATAAATCCAGCTCTTCTTGAGGGGTAACCTTTTGTCTGCTCACAAAGAGTTCACGGATTTTCTGCCCATAAGGACCATCTGTGGGTTCCCGGGTTAGAAGGACGTTTTGACCTTGGTCTTTAAGATAGTCGTAAAGTAACTTCGCCTGAGTCGTTTTACCAGCACCGTCAATCCCTTCAAAGGCAATAAGACATCCGCCTGCGGCGGACATCTTCGAAAAGCCATTCCTTTGTATTAGTGATGGGAACTCTTTAGCATTAGTCTCTTTGGACATGGATTATATATCTCCGTAGTCTGCTGAAAACTGAAAGCTGACAGGTTGTAGCCATTATATCCGAAACTTTCTCATCTTCTTAGCATTTTCTTGCGTCCCGTCCTATGGTTTTTTAGCATAATCAGCCCCTTTTACTCATAACTATATAAAATAATTGACTATTCTTTAAAGAGGTGGGCATCCCGCCTCCATTCCAAACCCCGGCCGTGCAGAGAAGGCCTTTTATTTTATGTTCGAGAAATTAGCAAATTATGACTCAGGTAAATTTTTTGGTTGACATACAATATATGGTACGTTTATCATCTCCCACATACTAAATAAAAGATGGGAAGGGAAAATGGGCACTCTCGCAGAGATAAATAAGATGGCACCCGCATCGGCCTCAACCAGCCGGGAGAGGGAGGCTGTAAACGAAACCACAGATATGGCGCTTTTCGTCCGTACCTCCCAGGAAGATATCATGGGCTGGGACCGCAAACGCATCGTAGATGCCCTTCTCCGGGAGACGTTCATCGATAGAGATACGGCGGAAAACATCAGTTGCCAGGTCGAAGAATTTATTCGTTCATCCAATGTAAAGATGGTGACCGGGCCTCTTATTCGTGAGCTGGTAAATGCCAAACTTCTGGAACTCAACCTGGAGGATACCCGGCGGATGCACACCCGCCTTGGGGCCCCGCTTTATGATGTTGACCAGCTCCTCGTCCACCCGAATAAGGAAAATGCCAACGTGCCGCATGGTCCAGAGGCCACCAATTTGACCCTGGCTGAGTGGATTAAGAAAGAGTACGCCCTCCTGCATGTCTTTACCCCTGAAGTAAGCGATGCCCACCTCAAGGGTGATATCCATTTGCATGACCTTGGTTTTATCGACCGCCCTTATTGTTCTGGGCAATCGCTGGAATACATTAAGAAATTCGGCTTGAACCTGCCCCACTCCCTGGCTATGGCCAAGCCGGCCAAACATCCGGAGGTACTCCTGGCGCACATGGTAAAATTTGCCGCCGCTCTCCAGAGCCATTTTGCCGGGGCCATAGGCTGGGATGCGGTTAACCTCTTTTTTGCCCCTTACCTGGAAGGCCTGAGCGACAGAGAAGTCAAACAGATAGCCCAGATGCTGGTTTTTGAGTTTTCTCAGCAGGCTGTCGCCCGCGGGGGCCAGGCTATATTCTCGGATATCAACCTCTACTGGGAAGTCCCCAAGCACTTTGCGGACGTACCGGCCATCGGTCCGGAGGGGAAATATACCGGTAAGACCTATGGAGAATACGAACAAGCAGCCCAGCGTTTTGTCTGGACGATATTTGACGTCTATAAAGAAGGTGATGGGGCCGGTCGGCCGTTTTTCTTCCCCAAACCTCTGGTACATATTACGGAGAAATTCTTCCAGACCCCCGGTCACATGGAGTTTCTGCATCATATCTGTGACGTGGCCTCAAGTATGGGGAATACGTATTTTGTCTTCGACCGGGGCGATACGGCCAAAATCTCAGAGTGTTGCCGCCTCAGCTTCAAACTGGAAGCCACGGACCTTGAGGATGCCCGTGAGCCGTGGCGCATGCGTTATTGCGCCCTGCAAAATGTGACCATTAACCTGCCGCGCATCGCCTATGAGGCGAACGGTGACGATACCAAATTCTTCACGCTTCTCAACGATAAAATGAAGCTCGCAGTAAATGCCCATTGCCAGAAAAAGGCATTTATTGAAAAGCTCCTCGCATACGGTGAAAACGGCCCCCTGGCCCTTTTGATGATGGATCAGGACGGTTCCCCATACCTCCGTCTGCCGCGGGCCACCTATCTTCTGGGCATGGTGGGACTCAATGAGATGGTCCAGTATCATACGGGCGAAGAGCTCCATCAGTCACCCGCGGCCACGAGGTTCGGCCTCAAAGTCATCGCCCATATGAAGCTCCTGGCAGACAAGCTATCAAAACAACACAATATGCGGTTTGTTCTGGAGCAGACACCGGCTGAGAGTACGGCCTACCGTTTCGCCAAGCTGGATCAGCGTTATTATGCTTCGGCTGCACCGAAGGTAATCAAGGGAAACCTTGCCTACGGCGAGATTTACTATACTAACTCTACTCTGTTCAACGTCTCCCATCCTATGAATCCAATAGAACGCGTCCGGGCGGAAGGACTTTTCCATCCGCTCATCGAGGCCGGGTCACTCACCCATATCTGGCTAGGCGAATCCAATCCTGATCCCAAGGCTCTGGCTGATTTCGTCATAAAGGTCTTCCGCTGGACACAGAATGATCAGATCACGTTTTCTCCTGAGTTTACTTCCTGCCGTGACTGCGGGAAGACCAGCCGCGGCCTCAAGGAGGCGTGTCCTTACTGTCGGTCAAAGAACGTGGATGGTATCACGCGCATCACTGGTTATTTCACCAAGGTATCCAGTTGGAACAAGGGCAAGCTGGGAGAACTTAAAGACCGTTACCGGAGTAAGATAGCTGAAAGCTGAAGGCGAGAGAGCTCGAATCTCAAGGCAAGCAAGCTCAAAGCTGAAAGCTCAAAAACGAATAACGGATAACCGATAACGAATAACTAATTTGGATAACGGAGGTATTCAGTATGACTCTCTTTACCAAGTCAGATTGTACCCGCTGTATGGAATTAAAAAATACGTTCGACCTGAAGGCCCTGGGCATTGAGATCGAGAAATTAGATCCTGATAATGCCGAGGCCCTGTCGCACCTGGCCTGGCACGGACTGGTAGAAGCCGCCCGAAAGCATCTCCCGATACTTGTCCTCGATGATTGTTCTTCGGTGACTAACTATAACGAAATTCGCAATCACCTTGCTCAGGAGGCCCAGAGAACCGGAATTGCTTGCGTCAACCTGTTCGTATAAGATCAAGGGATTTATTGAAACCTCGTTTATCGATTGGCCGGGCCGGCTGACCGCCGTCCTCTTTCTCCCGGGCTGTAATTTCAGGTGTCCTTATTGCCATAACGCTGACCTGGTGTTGGGCGGTCACGGGCTTCCTACCTGGCACTTATCATCCATATTGGAGCGTCTCAAGCAGCTTCGGGGCTGGGTAGATGGTGTCTGTATAAGCGGAGGGGAACCCACCCTTCAGTCCTATCTTCCGGAGATTTTTGCCCTCCTGAAAAATCAAGGCCTTAAGACCAAACTTGATACCAACGGCTCGAATCCTGAAATGCTGGAGGGGCTTATGGATGAGGGCCTGGTGGACTATGTGGCCATGGATGTCAAGGCCCCTCTCAACAGGTTTGCCTATGCGCAGTGTACAGGTGTTATCCCGCGTCTGGAAAATATCCGGAAAAGTATCCATATCCTCATGAAGGGAAATATACCTTACCAGTTGCGCACGACCATTTTACCAAGACTGCACTCCATTGAAGATATCCTGCGCTTAGCGGAGCAACTGCGTGGGGCTATGGACTATAAGCTTCAGAACTTCAACCCCGGCCGTACCCTCGATCGCTCTTTTCAGGACGAATCCCCTTACGACTATACGACCTTCTGTGAATTACAGCGAAGGTCTCAAAATATAGTATCCCTCTCCGGCCTGCCACTGGCAGTGGCAGGCCGTGGCCTGGAGGTCCGCCTTCAGGCATAGTGGAGGGCTTTGCATAGTATCCAAGCTGTCATTGCGAGTCCGTCTCTGGCGGACGAAGCAATCGCGTCCTCAGATTACTTTGTTCGCAATGACAATTTGGGAAACGGTAACGCTTTAGCCCTAACCTTAGAAGGCCGGGGCCGCCAGCCCCATAACACCAATAAATAAGGAGGAAAAGGCATGGCTACTAAAACAACCGCTAAAAAGACAACAACCAAGGCTAAAAGTACAACCAAAGCCAAAAGCGCTGCTAAGCCCAAGGCCAAGAAAAAGTAATGCCAACCCCCGGAATCCCCCCTCCCTCGCCCGCCTCTGGCGGGCCGAGGACAGAGGGGGAGGGCCGGGGTGGGGGTGTACGCACGCTTAACGCCCCCCCGCCAAACCACAGCCTGCCCGCCAGCCCACGGCCCGCCGCAGGCAAAATCGGCGTTTTCGTGTCTGCCTCAGGCGGATGACCTGGGCGGCGGTAGGCAGGGAAGGAGGACTCGAAGGGAAAACTTCAGAAGAAGATCTAAAAAAGATTGGAAACGGGTAAGTTATAACCCATTTAACGCAGTTAACTGTTCAATATGGAAACGGCTCCGGGCTTTATTACTCAGTCGCCTTGGATGAGAGAGGATGGATAGATTTTATTGTACTAAATAGAATAAGGTATTATTGTCCATTAAATAATGGGCTTATATTTACTGTCTTACAATCTGTATACTATACGTTAGGCAGAGCAGCTTGCCCGTGGTGCTTGTGTGGGGTAAAATGGTGATTGTTTTCTGGGGCTTGTCGCAGAAGGTCGTGTTTGAATAATTAAGGTGCATTATCTATGAATATTCACCAGCCTCAAAGGTTAATTCGGGGTGTTGAGGAGACCGACGGGTCTTATTTTGAGAAGTTGGACACCCTTCTTTCTCAGGACTTGGATTTCCACAGCCAAGATAGTGGGTACGCATCACATAACTTCCATTCATTCCCTGCGAAGTTTCCTCCGCAGTTGCCACGTAAGTTCATCGAAGGTCTGACTGCTCCTGGCGATGTGGTTCTTGACCCTATGATGGGATCTGGAACTACAGTGCTTGAAGCCTATTTGTCAGGCAGACATGGGGTGGGTTTTGATATTGACCCGCTTGCTTTGATACTCACCAGGGCCAAAGTTACACCTTTGAATGGGAGGCTGGTTGCCCAGATCGGCAATGAGATTTCGGAGCGGGCAGAATTCGCGGTCAGGGAGCGGCGAAACGAGTTAGAGAAAGTGCTGGAGAGCCGTTGGGACCCCAAAACGCGGGACTTCATTGATTATTGGTTTACACCTGAAACGCAGATAGACTTATTGGCTCTCATAACTGAGATAGAGCAAATAGAAGATGTGAAAATAAGAGCTTTCTTTGAACTTGCCTTTTCTGCCATCATTATCACCAAGTCTGGTGGGGTCTCTTTGGCGTTCGATCTGGCGCACACCCGACCCCATCGAGCAAAGGTTGTAATTGGAAGGACAGGTGAGGTCGTATTGAGGGGTGAACTTACTGACAGTTCATCGCGCCGCATCAAACTTCTAACTAAAACATTACGTTCGCCTTTTAGGGAGTTTGGGAAGCGAGTCGAACAGAATTTAGGTGGATTGCCGGAATCTGAATCAGATCGAATCCAGCCATATTTGAAAGGATTGCTGGAACCCGAGCCGGAGCGAATCGAGCCGTACATTGCACCTGGAAATGCGCAGGGTTTGCCTCTAGATGATAAATCTGTTGACCTGATTGTGACTTCCCCACCTTATGTTTCCAATGCTATTGACTATATGCGAGCACACAAGTTCTCTCTGGTGTGGATGGGTTATCCCATTGATGAGCTTGGACAGAAGAGAAATGAGTACATTGGCGGTGAAGCAGTGACAGATTTTGATTTTGAGGATTTGCCCGCCAGAACCAGGCAAGTAGTTGCCGACATTGCTGATCGAGACGAGAAGAAGGGTCGCGTGTTACACCGCTATTTCTCAGAAATGACGCGGACTCTGCAAGAGATGTTTCGGGTGTTAAAGCCTGGCAAAGCGGCAATAGTTGTTATAGGGAGCTCCGTAATGCGAAGCAGGGATACCGAAACCCATACTTGTCTGGCTGAAATTGGCCAGCAAACCGGTTTTCGAGTTCCTAAGATCGGCGTGCGCAACCTTGACCGCAATCGTCGCATGATGCCGGCCGGCTCTGAACTCGACTTGGAGTCGCAAATTCAGCAGAGAATGCATGAGGAATATGTGATTGGCTTCTGCAAACCTGAAGCCTGAGCCAGTTGTCCCATTTGGAGAGGAAAAAATGAGCATTGCGCAGCTACGCAGAGAGTATCATCAGCGTGTTTGTGAAGAAATCATAAGGCTTCAGAGAGACGGAGAGACCGGGTATCCTAACTTTGCAGACAGGGGGAACAGAGCCAGCAGGGCAATTGCTCACGGCATCGTAAACCGTCTTGGCTGTTCTCCAAACTACGAAAAGCTTTCGGGGCAAACGGCGGGAGGACTTTTCGAGACAATCACCAAAGACTTTCTTGAGCAGGCTTTCGCGCTTCTGGGACATCTGCGCCCCGGAGAATGGTATTACTCCACTCAATCGCCAATTTCCGAGTTTGACCAGTACGAGCATCTGGCAAATCTGGAAAAGATAGTCGAACAGGACAACCTATTGGCGTCTGCGCTGGGTACAGATTACATTATTACGCCCGATATTGTTATTGGTCGATGGCCGGCCTCAGATGAGGAAGTTAACCAGGATAGAATTGTACTGACGGCAGGAGATCCCCTTGCCAAGTTTACACCTCTCCGAAAAGCGAACTTCGAACGACCTTGCCCCATCATCCACGCCAGTATCTCATGCAAATGGACGCTCAGAAGCGACAGAGGGCAGAATGCCCGAACTGAAGCTCTGAATCTGATTCGCAATCGAAAGGGGCATTTGCCTCATGTCATGGCTGTCACCGCTGAGCCTCTCCCAACGCGTATCTCTTCTCTTGCCTTGGGCACAGGCGATTTGGATTGTGTTTACCATTTTGCCTTACCTGAACTGCAGGAGTCTATTGCAGAAATAGGAAACGAGGATCAGATGGATATGCTGATGATACTGATAGAGGGTCGGCGTTTACGTGACATCAGCGATTTGCCTTTTGATCTGGCAACATAGTCATCTACAGGGAAGGAGGACTCGAAGGGAAAACCTCAGGAGAAGATTTAAACAAGATTGAACGGGTAAGTTATAATCTACTTAACGCAATTAACTGTTCAATAAGGAGATTTTAACAATGGCAGAAGGGAAAAAAGTGTCCTACCCCATGCTTCCTGTGGCCAACTGGTGGGGACTCCGGGAAAAATTCAAACAGACCATGCTGGCCACAGCCTTAAATACCCAACCAAAGTCGGCTCGAGCAAATATCCTGCCTTACTTGAAAACGATCGGCCTCATCGACGAAGAAGGTAAAACTCAAGACTTGGCAAAGACCTGGAGAGATGATGCTCAGTACGCTGACGTATGCAAAAAGATAAAAGAAAGACTTTATCCAGACGATTTGATCGCAGCAGTTCCTAATCCATCTGGGGACAGAGAAGCAGTTGAAAGATGGTTTGCAAATCACACGGGAAGTGGTACGAGCGCAGTAAGGCGAATGGCGGCGTTTTATATCATATTGTCCGAAGCCGACGTTTCTGGGAAGCCTGAAAAGAAAGCAATAAAAGAGCAGGTCCCTAAGAAGCAGAAACAGCTCCCAAAGAAGAGAGCAGGGGGAGAAAAAGAAGTAAAACACACCGAATTTCTCTCCCCCTCAATGACTACGGATCACCCAAATATCCCAAGCGTGAATATTAACTTGGAAATACACATTTCGTCCGATGCTACACCAGATCAAATAGACAAAATCTTTGAGAGCATGGCAAAACATATCTATAAGAAATGATGAACAATGAAGTTAGTTGCACATCAAGCATTAGAAATAGCGAAAAACATCCAGGCTGAAGCACCTATCCGCTATGTTCCGTCCTCCGAAGGAACTAAGCCTCTCAGTCAAAACATTCTCCCTCATGCCCTTGTCGCAGGTACAAGGGGATACATTGAAAGAGTTGTTTTTCAGATAAATGGCTCTTATGAAAAGGGGTGGTTTGATGCCTGTGCAGTAATGATGCGCCGCCTGATAGAAACGTTGATAATCGAATGCTTTGAAACACATCATAATGCAAACAAGATCAAAGACCCGGTGACAGGAGATTTCTATTACTTATCTGATCTCATAACGAAGACCCTACAAGAGACTTCGTGGAACTTAGGAAGGAATAGTAAAAAAGCCCTACTTAACCTCAAAACAGTGGGAAATCAATCAGCTCATAGTCGCAGATATAACGCACATAGAGAAGATATAGATAAACTGATTCCAGATTTTCGAGCTGTTTGTCAGGAACTAATTTACTTGGCCGGATTGAAATAGTTTGTCAAACAATTGAAGAAGGTGTCAGGCCTACACTTTTCATAGGAAGCTTTTTTTGTTAAGAGTTTAAGGGAAATTAAGTAACGTTGTTGAATACCACTTTTCAACGGAATACTTTGGTAAAAAGAAGCCCCAATGCCTCGTCAAGGTAACAAATTCCCCCTCCCCTTCATACCCCCCGCCAGGGGAGGGGAATTTCCGGGTGGGGACTAACTAGTACCTATGTCTATGCCTACTTTTTGCGATACATTTTTCATTGACATATAAACATCCTTATCCCTATACTCTCCAGCCAAAACCGAATCCTGTCACTTTAATATACAAATGAACTACCCGGCAGCAAGCTACAGGGAATTATCCGGTTAAACCATGCCTCAAAACGGATTTGACAATAAAAACGAGCCCTTGTGCTTGTTCTGAGGGGAGCAAAATGAAAGTCGGGTAGGACAGTAGCGGAAAATGCAATAAAAAATGGCGACATCCATAGACCTGATTTTGTGTTTGCCTTTTGCCATGGAACACTTGATCATGATAGATTTTTTGGAGGACTGCGGTCTGTTGTGGGGGATAAGGTCCCGATAATTGGCGGTTCGGCTATTGGTATAATCACTAATGATTGTCTGTCGTATAAAGGTTGTCCTGCAGGTGCTGCGGTATTCCAGTCAGAAACACTCCAACACAGGGTTGCTGCAGTAGGTGATCTTGATAAGGATGAAAGACTGGCCGGAATAAAATTAGGAAAAGAATTATCCGGCGAACCAGAAGACAAGCTTTTATGGTTCCTCAGCAGAATTTGTGGGTGCTTTTTGGTTCTGGAAGATCGCCAAGGGTCTGATATAGTGCAAGTTCCAAAAGATCATAGCTTCGAAAACCGTATGCTCTTTTTGTAGTCACT
>DSAQ01000115.1 GCA_011046395.1 Pseudomonadota bacterium | reverse complement strand
ACAACATGAAAGTCAAGACAAAAATGCAATAAAATAATATTATTTCAAATACTTAAGCTAAAAACGACTTTTTACGAAACCATCATTTTTGGTGAAAAAAAGAAGCCCCATGTGATCGACCCTCAGCGGTGTATTAAGTGCGGTATCTGTTACAGTATATGCAAGCGGGAAGCAATCAGGGTCAAATAGCCGTAGGAGAAAAAGAGTGAAGGTAGCCATAATAATTGACGGCCGGAGGGTCCAGATCGACCGCGGCGCTCCGATTATTGATGCAGCCAGGAAAGCGGGTATTTTTATTCCCACCCTCTGTTACCACGAGGCCCTCAAGGCGTATGGGTCGTGTCGTCTCTGTATGGTGGAAGTTATTCAGAATAAGCAGTCCAGGTTGGTGACGTCCTGCAACTTTCCGGTAGAAGGGGGGATGGAGGTCTTTACCGATACACCCAGGGTCAGAAAAATCAGAAGGGTAATCGTGGAACTCTTACTCGCCAGATGCCCGGATGTACCGTTGATACAGACCCTGGCCAGACAGATGGGCATCGATTTCTCCCGGTTTAAGAAAAAAGAGGAAAAACAGTGCATCCTGTGCGGGCTCTGCGTCCGTTTTTGTGAAGAGGTCGTGGGGGTAGGGGCCATAGGTCTGGCCAATCGGGGTACGGAACGCGAAGTGGCGACCCCTTTTAGGGTGGCCTCGGATGTCTGTATCGGCTGTGGTTCATGCACGTATATATGCCCTACAGGCTGTATTGAGATGGTCCCTGACGAAGAAAGACCAAAACTGCGGCGCATGAACCTGGGTAAACTCTCACTTTCTCCCTGCCCGAATAACTATCAGTGTGAGGCATGCTCAATCGAACAAGAATTCTTTGAGGATATAAAGCGGGTTATTGCCGACTTTCGAAATAGGCATAAGACACCCTCGTTTTAAAAACTTGTCCTTTCCCCTTTTTTCCTTTATAAAGCTGGCATAACTATAACCAAGAGGTGAAGCCATCGACGCGGTCTTACCAATACGGGCGGTACTCTTTGATTATGGCGGGGTACTGGCGGAAGAAGGTTTTCGCGAAGGGCTTAAGGCCATTGCCCGGCAAAACAGGATGGATCCGGTGGCCCTGCACCGTCTGGCGGTTGAGGCGATCTACGAATCCGGATACGTAACCGGCCGGGGCAGCGAGGCAGAATTCTGGGATATGATGCGCCGGCGTTCTGGTATTCGCGGGAGTGACTCGGAGCTGACCAGTGAAATACTCCAGCGCTTTGTACTGCGTCCAAAAATGATTGAGATTGTACGGAGCCTGCGCCGTGACAATCTTGTTACCGGTATCCTCAGTGACCAGACTAACTGGCTGGACATCCTGAATGAAAGAGATCATTTTTTCCACGAATTTGACCGGGTGTTTAACAGTTACTATCTGGGCAAGGGCAAAAAGAATCCAAGCATATTTGACGATATTATACGGACGCTTGGCGTCTTAGCGTCGGAGACGCTGTTCCTGGATGACCATCCAGGCAATATTGAGCGCGCAAGCCATCGGGGATTAAAGACCATCCTTTACCGGGATCATGACCTTTTCCTTATAGAACTTGAACAGATTCTCGGACACCCCATGATTCCGGATTAAAATCAATTAACTTGATCTGGGGTAACCATGACCTTTGAATATACGATTCTAATCCTGGGTTATATCTTTGGGTTTTACATGGCCTGGAACATCGGGGCCAACGATGCCGCCAACGCCATGGCCTCAAGCGTCGGTGCCAAAGCCATTACCCTGCGGCAGGCAGTCTTTGTTGCCGGTATACTCAATCTCGTAGGCGCAATTTTTATAGGATCTCACGTGGTCGACACCATAAGTAAGGGAATTGTTTCTCCCGAGGCCCTGACCGATCCAAAAGTGGCGATCGTGGGGGCCCTTTCCGCACTCATCGCGGCCGCGCTATGGGTCTTCTTTGCCACATGGAGGGCCCTTCCCGTCTCCACCACTCATTCCATCGTCGGCGCCATGGTCGGTTTTGGCATCATGGTGGGTGGCTTCTCCTCGGTTAATTGGTGGACGCTGACGGGCATAGTGGCGAGCTGGATCATCTCGCCTATTTTTAGCATGATCCTATCATTTCTTGTTTTCAAGATCATTTATCGATTTATATTGACGCAGAAGGAACTGATGGCCAGGGCATTCAGGTCATCTCCATACTTCATCGGCACCACATTTTTTGTGGTAATCATGTCTTTTCTGTGTAAGACGCCTTTAGGGAAAAAAATGGCGCTGGATAACATTAGCTCCACCGGGTTATCCCTGGCCATTGCCGCTCTAACGGGATATGTGGGAAAATACCTGCTTAAGCGGCATACGAAGAAAACCGGGGAGGAAGGTGTCGAACATACCTTTCGTCACCTGCAACTGGTCACCGCCAGCTATATGGCGCTTTCTCAGGGGGCCAATGACGTGGCCAATGCCATCGGGCCGCTGGCGCTTATCTATTTTTTCGCCAGTAACGGGTCTATCGGTGGTCAGATTGAGGTTCCCATTATCCTCCTGTTGTTTGGAGGAGTGGGCATCGCCGCCGGTATAGCCATGTGGGGGCATCGGGTTATCGAGACCATGGGACATAAAATCACTACCCTGACAAATACACGTGGATTTTCAGTTGAATTTGGCGCGGCTACAACAGTCCTTCTGGCCTCTAAGATGGGGCTTCCCGTCTCCACCACCCATGCCGCGGTCGGGTCTGTGATCGGAGTGGGCCTGGCCAGAGGTATCGAGGCGGTGAATTTCCGGATAGTATTCCAGATTATGCTTTACTGGTTTATCACGGTTCCTGCTTCCGCCATCACCAGTATGGTTATTTATAAGATACTATGTTTGATATTTTTCTAAAGCGGAGGGATTATGCGCATACCTATTTTATCCATGTTTATGACTTCACCCTTTGAGGGACTTCAGGAACATGCGGAGAAGGTCAGAGACGGGGCCGCAATGTTCCGCATTGCGATAAAGTGTTACCTAAGCGCTGAGTGCGAGTCCTTTGAACGGGCCAGGCAAGATGTGTCGGATCTTGAACATCAGGCCGATGCAGTAAAAAGACGTATCAGGGGTCATCTCCCCAAAGGGACTCTGCTGCCTGTGGATAAGTTCCAGATTTTCGACTACCTGAAAGAACAGGACAAGGTAATCGATTGTTTTGAACATGTGCTGGACTGGCTGGCATTTAGACCCGCCGATAAGATTCCAGAATATTTCCGGGGGGATATGTTTTTTCTGGTAGATTCTGTCCTTGATCCGATTGATAGGCTTAATGAGATGCTTACAGACGCGCGGCGGTACTTTAAGACTTTTTCCCAAGAAGACCGGAAGATTGTAAAGGAACACGTCCGGGAATTGCGAAAGAAAGAAGGGCAGGCCGACATACTCGAAGCCACACTCAAACACGACATTTTTGCCAAGGAGACGGATGCGGTGACCATCTTTCATCTGATCCGGTTGGTGGAAATGCTCGGCGAGATTGCGGATCATGTGGAAAATGCCGGGGATAGGATGCGGGCCATGATTGCCAGGTAGTAGCTGGACGGGAGAAACCAGCCTGAAAATACTACGAGATAAGAGGTTAGTCGATATGATGATTATGGGACATCGCGGGGCCAAGGCTTTAGAACCTGAGAATACCCTGCTTTCTATAAGGCGGGCCATGGAGATCGGGGTGGATGCCGTGGAGATCGACGTCCATCTGACCAAAGACAAGGAGGTTGTGGTTATCCACGACTCAACGGTGGACCGCACTACAAATGGAAAGGGCCCGGTAGGGAGTTATACCCTCGAGGAGGTAAAAAAGCTGGATGCCGGTAAGGGTGAGCGGATACCGACCCTCGAAGAGGTGATCGGGCTTGTAAGGGGCAGGATGAAACTCATCATCGAATTAAAAGAAGTGGGGATAGAAGATAAGGTTGTTGGGCTCATAAATAAGCACAGCCTCTGTGGCAGCGCATATGTTATCTCCTTCTGGCACATGGCGGTAAAGAGAGTAAAGGAGATGGACAGCCGTATCAGGACTGGCGTGCTCCTGGTGGGCTGCCCGGTGGACACCTGTATAGCCAGGAGCGCTTCAGCGGATGCACTGGTCATGAACTACGCCTTTGTAAATAAAGAGTTTGTCTATAAGGCGCACCAGGAGAGTCTAAAGGTTTTTATATGGAACATCGACGACCCTAATATGCTGAAACCGTATGTTGACATGGGGGTTGACGGCATCGGCAGCAATGACCCGCGCATACTGGTAGAGTATTTTCGATCCGCCCAATAGTGGCCGGTTCGTATAATGAGTAATAATCAGAACATACAGCACCTCATAGATGGTTGTTTAGTATCTTCTTACTCTTTTCCTATAAAACCAGATACTGAATCTCGTGTTCTTTCACCGGCGTAATTAAGCAGGAATTGGTAGATCATAGCCAAGAAATTTGGTATTAAGGACTGTGCAAAAATTTGAATAGCGAGGTTCATAGACATGGACGCATTACAGGGCTTTTCTAAGATCCCTTATGTCCACGCCCTAATTATAATCGTTATTACAGTTATTACAGCGAAAGTTGTGGATATTTTCATTGATCGGGTATTACTAAAGTTGGCGCAAAAAACGCACATGGAGGCTGATGACCTCATCGTGTCCATAATCCATAAGCCTATTTGCGGCACAGTTATTTTGCAAGGCTTCAGAGAGGCTATACCTTATTTGGAACTTTTAAAACGTTTATCTATATATGCTGATGCCTTGCTTGTGTCGGGTATTGTTATTGCCTGGGCGATTACTGGCGTCCGCTTGAGTAGTTTGTTTATGGAACGGGCGGTGTCAAAGATATCGGATATTACAGGCATGGGGCGTGAAATCATACCGCTATTCGAAACAATCGTTAGGGTGCTCATCGTTGGTACAGGGTTCATATTGATTCTTTCGGTGTGGAACATAAACATTACCCCCTTTTTAGCCTCCGCCGGTATCTTCGGTGTAGCTGTCGCATTGGCTGCAAAGGAAACCCTGGCCAATTTCTTCGGGGGTATAAGCATCTTTATGGATAAACCGTACAAGATTGGAGACTATATCATATTGGATGGTGATGAACGGGGTGAAGTAGTAGAGATCGGAGTGCGCAGCACACGGATCAAGACCAGGGACGATGTGGTTATTAGCATTCCTAACTCCATTATGGCCAATTCGAAGATAGTAAATGAGAGTGTTCCGGTGGAGCGGTTTAGGGTGCGCATAGGCGTGGGTGTGGCCTATGGAAGTGACATTGAAAAGGGGGAGGCCTTACTAGTGCGGATAGCGAGTGATAATCCCCAGGTGGTAGAAGACCCTGCGCCAAGGGCCCGGTTCCGGGCATTTGGAGATTCTGCGCTGGAGTTTGAACTCTTATGCTGGATTAAAGATCCTGCTTACAAGGGACTGGTAACGCACGAACTTAACAAGACCATTTATAAGTCCTTTGCCGAAGAAGGACTTACCATTCCCTTCCCACAGCGAGATGTCCACCTTTATCATAAAAAGGATTAGATTTTAATGTGGGATATCGGTATGATTAAAGTAATTTTGGTTTAGATTCGAAGAGGGTAGAAAAAGGAACAGAATAGTTTTTCTGCGGACAGCACAAGTCGATAGATCCAGCGAAGGAGCAGAGGTGTCTTTATGGCCAAGAAAAGCAGTGAAATCAAAAACGTGTGGATGGTTACACGTGAATACGATGGACTGGCGGGCGCCGGAGGGGTAAAGGACGTATGCAAGCAACTCTCCCATGCCCTGGCCCGGGCCGGGATTAAGATTACGGTGGTCATGCCGCTTTACGGGATGATGAATAAGGAGAGATTAAATCTGAAGCCGACGGCTTATTCCTTCAACGTAAGAATGGATTATACCGGTGAAGAGCGGCAGGAAGAGGTGTGTATCTGGAAACTGACGCAGGGCAATGTCCGGATTTTATTTGTGGATAGCGCCCGTTTCAGCGAAAAGAAAAGCGTTTATACTTATACCGCTGAGGAAGAAGCGCAGGATCCCAGCCACAAGCAGGGCGGAGGCCATTATGACTATTTTGCTATGAATGTCTTGCTGCAAAAAGTAGCTCTCGAACTGATGATCTATATGGATGAAAGGCCTGAAATCATCCACTGTCAGGACGGCCATACGGCTATTATACCGGCCATAATTCGTGAAGTCGATGGATACCGGGCCTATTTTGCAGGGACAGGCACTCTGGTTACGGTACATAATGCGGGGGTCGGTTATCACCAGGAGGTGGGCGACCTGCTCTTTGCCAGGGCTATTACCGGGTTGCCGGGATATGTCATTGAACATTCCTTACTTCATAATGCCTTTGATCCTTTTATTGCGGCAGCACGATATGCAGTTATAAATACGGTAAGTGAAAACTATGCGCGAGAACTTCAGGAAACGGAAGCAGATCGTCTTACCGGTTGGCTTGGCCATAGCTTGAAGTCCAGGGGAATAGTCCTTGAGGGTGTAACGAATGGCATTGACCCGGAGGATTTTGATCCGGAAAAACCGGAGAAGCTGGGTATTCCAGTGGCCTTTAGCCCATTAAAGGACGATTTTCAGGGCAAAGAGATCTGCAAGAAGACCCTTATCGAGGATGTAAATAAGCGTAAGTTTGAGAAAGTAAATGCCATGGGCCGGATTGATTATGCGGCAGGCAAACCACTTCTGACCATGGTTGGCCGGCTGACAGAACAAAAAGGTGTGGATATCCTGGTTCGGGCTTTACAGATGTTGATGCCAAAGGACAAAGAGTTTCAGGTGCTGATCCTGGGCAGCGGATCCAGGCATATAGAGAACTCTCTGGCCACCCTGGCCGGCCTGCCGGAGAATAGGGGGCGTATGGCTGTTCTCTTTGGTTATGATCCGGTATTGGCCAACCAGATTTATGCGGCAGGGGACTTTTTTGTCATCCCTTCACAATATGAACCCTGTGGACTTACCGATTTTATGGCCCAGTTAATGGGTAACGTCCCCATTGTTCATCTTACCGGCGGTCTGGTTAAAGTTAGCGACGGGCAGACCGGATTTGGTTATACAGATCATAACCCGGAAGCCCTGGTTCAAACTATCAATAAGGCATTGGCTATCTATCGGGACACCCCGGCAGTTTTACGGCAAATACAGCGTAAGGCCGTGGAAACTATAGATAGCCATTATACCTGGGACAGAGTACTGGGCCGCTATATAAGTCTTTATAAAAAAGCACAGAATATGATTAAATTAATTGGATAACTTTAAGTAAAATATTAAGGGATACTTGGCGTTCAAGGTTCGATCTGTTCGAGTCGTTCGAACGTGTCGGACGTTTCAAACGTTTTTTGACTCCCGACTTCTTAAGGAGTGTTTTTTATAATAGCCTTTATAGCCTGCATGCCCTGTTGGACTTCCTTACTGTCCGGGTTAATATCCAGGGCCTTTTGATATGTATCCAGGGACTTTTCCATCCAATTTCCTTCCCGATAACTTTCGGCAGCCAGGCAGTAACCTTTTTCTTTCTGACCGGAAAACATTTCCTCAAAAAGCCTGGGTATGGAATTGACCCCCCAGATCCGGTCAAATTCGGGCTCGTTTTCTATTAATAGACGAAGCACAAGGTGGTTATCCGGGTATTTCAGCAGGATTTTATGCAATTGCTCGGCTGCCCTTAAAAAGAGGCGATTCAGGCGGCTCATCGCCAGGTTAACCTCTTCGGTTGTTTTTTCAAAAAGTTCCAAATAATCATCCAGGCCTTGATTTTCCGCCCATTTTTTACTTTGATAGATCATTTTTTCATAAGCCGGTTTATAATGTTGCAATAAGTAAACATTTTCCTTGAGCTTCATGCCCTCGTGGAAGACAGAGCCAACGAGCCAATCCATAAGGGCACACTCGCCATCCATTTGTTCTTCATTGCCCCACACCGCATGACAGAGGTCCTTGAACTGCCACAGGGGCCCCTTCCGCACCTCGGTGCCGACCCAGTAGTCCATATTTTTAAAGGGCATTTTTTTGCTTTCATTATATGTCTTGTATAGTTGTTCAAAAAATTTTAAGGTTTTTAGAAAGTCACGTATGGCATTTCGGACAAAGATGTCTTTGTGTTCTTCAAACCAGTTATTGCGGGCCGACTTCTTATTGGTCACTCCCTGAGTCCTCCTTCTCTGACTGCCAGGCTAAGATATTGATCATTTTCTTTCAACATAATACGTTTTTGTACTAATTCATTAAAAAACTTTTGTAAAGACTCCAGCGAGCAGCCAGGAAATCTTCCTTTTATATCCTTGAGTGATTTTATGGTCGTACAGTAGAGATATATACTGCGGGAGGGACCGTGGAGTCTATGGATTTGAACACTACCATCTGATCTTACCTGTCGTATGCTGAGAAACCTGCCCCCATCCCGATAAGAGAGAAGGGGTTGCGACGGATATCGGTTTCGCAGAAGAAAATAGTTTTTCCGCCACATTTCCACCTTTTTCGCTACCGGTCTCCATAAGGTATATTGTCGGGATCTATCGCCCCGATAAGCCTGATGTGTCAGTATTAATCGCAAAAAGAGATCGTCTGAGAAGAACGATTTATACAGGTGATGATTTCCTATCTGCTTAAACCCGTATTCTCTGGCAGTACAAAAGACCGGACTGCCATATCCCAACCAGAATGGCGTAATTTTCAACGGATAAAAAGGCCATACGAAGTCAATGGTATCCATGGTTTCTTTTACTTCATCAGATGTGCTGCCCGGAAACATCGTGATTAGGTTACCGGATTGAATAATGTCAAGCTCTTCGCAGTGTCTCATGGTCTCTATATTCTGGAGGGCTGTGGTTCCTTTGCCCATTCGTTTTAGCAGAGAAGAACTTAATGCCTCGATGCCGATCTGGACCGTTTTCAGCCCACCTTCACGCATTAAGGCCAGGGCTTGGGCAGATTGTCCGGCGCGCAGCTCGGCGAAGATGTCAAGGTCTTTTCCCAATGTGGTAAGGGCGGTAAAGAGCTCCGGCCCCTGACGAGGCGGCAGCGCATTGTCGGTGAAGGCCAGATCAATGGACGGATAGCGATCGGTCAAGTCCTTGATCTCCCCTACCATCTGAGGTACAGATTTCTTTCTGTAGCTGTGCCATTGGAGGTTAAGGTTACAGAAACGGCATTTCCGCCACCAGCAGCCGCGTGAAAACTCTACCGGCAGGACCGGCAGGAATGGAATCTGGGGGGATATATCCTGTAGGAGGTTAAAATAATCCCCATAATCCGGCGGCGGAAGTGAGCTTAAGGCGTTGATCTCATCATAACTCCCCCCTGATACCATGCCTTGGCTGTTACGGTAAAAGACCCCGGATCCTGGTTTATCGACCTCCCCCTTAAGAAGACGTACAATGGATAAGAGGGGTTTTTCGCCTTCACCGGAGACGACAAAATCTATCTCCGGCAAGCTGGAGAGAATGGCCCGTCCCATATCGCCCGAACAGCTTGAACCGCCGGCTACAATGGTTATCTCTGGAAATCTCGCCTTCAGGGTACGTATGGTGTAGAGTGAAGATGTAAACTGATTGAGGCAGATAGAGAAGCCTATTAAGTTGTACTGCCTCCAATCCCTCGAATGCATAAAAGTTTCATGGTGATCGCTAAGTTTAGACTTAAGAGTAGAGAGATCAAAACGAAGCTTATATTTTTTAGACCTTTTTTGTTTATTTATTAAGGAATGAATCGATGTATTTTTTTCCGGAAAGAGGAGTGAGGCATAGATAGCCTCGGTAATCCAGCTATGTTTTGAAATCTCGTGGTAGAGTTCAAAACCGATCTGGGCGGCGACTTCCAGATAAATCGGGTAAGTGGAGATATCGAGGGCATCATCCTGCGCTGCAAGGTAGGATTTAAGCGCACCGAGTTGTATGGAGGGCCGGTTAAATAGCGGCCAGGGCATGGAAATTAGGGCTATCCGGAACATTTCCTGTCAGCATGAACGTGCATAGCGAGCGCATTCCCCGTTGCTTGCAGCGGGGTTAGCGAGCGAATACGATGCATTTTACCTTGCATACGGAGATTCCCCGCAGCTTGCTGCGGGGGGGCTTCAATATGGCTTAACGATGATAAGACCTTCTGGCCGGGGACCTTTTTGTCCGGCTGTTTATAATGCATCCTGTAATCTTCAATGGCCAGCATGATGCCGAAGGCGATGGCTAAGACCAGAAATATCTTGACGATCCGTGGCCAGGATGACTTGGTTTTTTCGATCCAGGCGAGGAATCTGACCAGAAGCCGGGTAAAAATCGCAGCTAGGCCTGAAGACCAGAACATCTTTATTCCGGTTTCGTACATAGAGCGGCCAATGTCTCCGGGGTAATAACGCAGGACGATGAAAAGCCAGCCTAAGGTGCAAACGGCCACAATGATCTTATCCCGTGTAGTCCAAATGGGTTTAGGCGACTCAGATTCTGTTGCCACTATCCCCGTCCTTCCAGTGCATTTTTATAAAGAAAACAACAGGAGGGCTACCAGAGAAAAGAGTACGCCCAGGCCCTGTTTCAGGGTTAAGGTCTCTTTTAGAAATATGGCGCTCAGTAAGAGGGTAATCAGGGGATAAAGGGCGGTCATAGTGACCACCACCGATGCCTTGCCTTTAGCCAGGGCCAGCAGAAAAAAGACCGTACCCAGGGCAGCGGCCAGTCCGGCCAGTATGCTAAAGATGATCCCCCGGGTATTTATCTCAGGGCGGAAGTCTATAGATATGAGCACGGAGAAGATTACTATAAGGGTCCCAATGGCCTGGTAAATAAACACGCTCCTGGGAGGCAGGTAATTTGTGGCCAGTTTCGGGAAAAAGCCCCATATACCCCATAGGATTAAACAAGCGATAGATGGCGAGAACCAGTTATGCATATATAGTCGATAGTGAATAGTCGATGGTTGATAGCTGAAAGCCTTAAAACCAGAGAAACCAAAGAAAACAGAGAAACTACGGACACCGGACCACGGACAATGCATATTTACCGGTAAAAAGACTTTGTTACGAAAGCATCAAGGTTTAGCCTTGAGCTTTCAGCCTTCAGCTTTTAGCCTCTGGCTTCCCTCACGACACCCTCGTGCCTGCCTCTGCCTCACCGTCAACGGTCAGTACCCGGAGTCCAGAGGCGTCTTTAGCAGCCAGGACCATACCTTCAGACTGGACACCCATCAGCATGGCTGGCTTTAGATTAGCCACGATAATAACCTTTTTACCAATGACCTCTTCTGGTTTATAGAATTTGGCGATACCGGCTACAACTGTACGCTCCCGGTCCGCTAACACCTTTAGCTTTAAAAGTTTTTCGGACTTCGGAACCGGCTCGGCGGAGATCACTTCCGCCACCCGAAGGTCAACTTTTTGGAAATCCGGAAAATCTATCATGGCCGTCTCTTTATTCACTTTAGGATCCTCTTTGGCTGTGTCTTCCACTACCTTCTTTGTGGTCTCGAGGCGCGGGAAAAGAGGGGCTCCCTTTTTTAGGGTCCGACCGGGAGAAAATAAACCCCAGGTCATGCTGTCTGCATAGGCCGGACGCTCCGTTTCCTGATAGCCCAGGGCCGTCCTCATCTTACCCGCTGTCTCCGGGAGAAACGGTGAAAGCTGGATAGCAATCACACGGAGCGTTTCCGTAAGGTTATAAAGCACGGTGTGCAGCCGCCCTCTATCTTTTTCATCTTTAGCCAATTCCCAGGGGGCGGTCCGGACAATATATTTGTTGGCGTGATTAATTACTTCCCATATCTCTGCCAGGGCCTTATGAAAGGCGAACTCTTTTATGTGCCGGCCATAGTGTCCGGAGGCCTCGAGAGTCCGCTGTTTCAGTATATCGTCTATCTCTTCGTTGGGTCCCGGTTGCGGAATAACGCCGTTGCAGTATTTCTCAAGCATAGTCAGGGCCCGGCTGAAGAGGTTGCCCAGGTCATTGGCCAGGTCGGAGTTTCGGCGGGCGATAAGGGCCTCTTCACTGAAGGTGGCGTCGAGTCCGAAGACCATTTCCCGCAGGAGAAAATAGCGCACCGTATCCACGCCGTAGGTCTCTGATAAATCAAGAGGCCGTATCACGTTCCCCAGGCTCTTGGACATCTTACTCTCATTTATGTTCCAGTACCCGTGGACATGAAGGCGCTGATAAGGCTGAATCCCGGCGGATTTAAGCATGGTCGGCCAGTAGATGGCATGGGGTTTGAGTATGTCTTTGGCTATGATATGTTCTGCCGCCGGCCAGAACTTTTGAAAATTAGCGCTGTCCGGGTAGCCGAGGCCGGAGATATAATTTATGAGGGCATCAAACCAGACATAAGTGACAAACTGGTCATCAAAGGGCAGGGGGATACCCCATTCCAGGCGTGAGCACGGCCTGGAGATACAGAGGTCTTCCAGAGGCTCACTTAAAAATGACAGCGCTTCATTCCGATAGCGCTCCGGCGTGATAAACTCAGGGTGGTTTTTTATATGATCGATCAGCCAGTCCTGATACCGGCTCATACGGAAGAAGTAGTTCTTTTCCTTGACAAATACCGGCGTCACCTGGTGATCCGGACATCTCCCGCCTATCAGCTCCCGTTCCAGATAGAAGCGCTCACATCCCGTACAATAAAGGCCGCCGTACTCGCCAAAATAGATATCACCTTTCTCATATACCTTATTCAGGATATGCTGAACCGCCCGTATATGGGCCGGGTCTGTGGTACGAATGAAATGGTCGGTGGCGACATTTAATCTGGGCCATGTAGAACGGAAGATGCCGCTTATGTGGTCGGCATATTCCTTTGGAGACATCTTACGCCTGGCAGCGGCCTCGGCCACCTTATCTCCATGTTCATCCGTGCCCGTAAGGAAAAAGGTCTCGCCTCCGGCCAGGCGGTGAAAACGTGCGGCCGCATCGGCAACCAGAGTAGTATAAGTGTGTCCTATGTGCGGCTCGGCATTCACGTAATAGATGGGCGTGGTTATATAAAACGTCATGATGCAGGCACCTCATCCTGGGCCTTGCGTCCTTTTTCCGCCCCGGTTTCTATATCCGCAGGCGAGACTTCCACCTCGCTGCCGTCGGCCAGGGAGACAACTATAGTACTGCGGAGGGTGTTGTGCCTTATGACCCTTCCCTCGCCTTGTTGTGTTTGAATTTTTCTGCCTATTTTAGGCAGGCCTTTCTTAAGTTCAGCATAGGTCTTACATTCATAAGCCAGGCAGCAGAGGAGGCGGCCACAGGCCCCGGATATCTTGGCGGGATTCAGGGGCAGGTCCTGTTCCTTGGCCATATGGATGGAGATGGGCTCAAATTCGGAAAGAAAAGATGCGCAGCATAGCGGAAGACCACAGTGGCCCATACCGCCCAGAAATTTGGCCTCATTTCGCACGCCAATCTGCCTCATTTCTATGCGTGTATGATATTTTTGTAACATGGTTTTCACTAATTCCCGGAAATCAACCCGTCCTTCGGAGGTAAAATAAAAAATTATCTTGCTGCCGTCAAAGAATCTCTCTGTGACTATCAGCTTCATAGGGAGATTCGTCTTCCGGATTTGTTCCAGACAGAAGTCCCGGGCCTCTTTTTCTTTCAAAAGATTGTCTTTATACCGGATGATCTCTTCCTCTGTGGCCAGTCGTTCTACTTTGGGGATTCCCTCCGGCGGGGTCTCCCTTTCTATGCTTAACGGCTGGTCTATAACCATTCCTGGTTCATGACCATGTTCGGTTATAACCATAACCGTATCGCCTTTTTTCAGATCAAAAGGGCCGGCGTCAGCATGTATTCCCCGAGTATTATCTCGGAAACGAACCGGGATCAGCTTCACTGTTTTCTCCATCAATGGGCTAGCTGCAAAAATAGATTTTCTAATATCAATTGCCGATTATAATTCCTGGTAACGGCCTGCTCAGCGCTGTGCAGGAGTTCCAGGCCATGTATAATCTCTTTCTCTGTCCACCGCCGGGCGCCTTCAAAAAGGACCTCTCTCAGGTCTTTATTTATGAGGTGTCTCTCATCCAGCCCCTGCCGTAAGAACAACAAGTCCCGGAGGCAGGTACTGAGCATGGCGATAATCTCCGGGAGCTCCTCTTTCCGTCCGGCCAGGTCTTCGGCCAGGAGCAGCAGGCCTTGCATGTCCTGCCTGGAAAGAGAGATTAATTGTATGCAGACATCCCGCCGCATCTCCATAAGCGGAGAATCGGCCAGTCTGACGGCCCTGCCCAGGCTGCCCCCGGAGAGGGAGGCCAGAAGGGCAGCCTGGGCAGGGGGAAACCTGTTATCTCCATAGGAGCAGAGATATTCGCTAATCACCTCCGGCGAGAGAGGGCGGAAGGGGACGGCCTGGCAACGGGAGACGATGGTGGGCAGGAGTTCATTTATATCCGTAGCCATCAGGATAATAATGGAGGCATCCGGCGGTTCTTCCAGGGTCTTGAGAAGGCAGTTGGCCGATTCTTTGTTTAAGAGATCGGCATTGGTTATTATAATGATGCGGTAACGTCCTTCCAGGGGTTTGTATATTAACTGCCTTTGTAAAGACCTTATCTGTTCGATCCTTATAAAGGCCCCGCTTGGTTTGATGACGATAAGGTCCGGATGAGTGCCGCTTTCCATCTTTAGACATGAGCGGCATTCACCCCCACAGGCCTCGACGCCCTTACGCCCCGGCGCATCTGCGAGCGGTGATAGACAATTGAGGGCCCGGGCCAGGGCGCGGGCGGTCTTTTCCTTGCCGATGCCTTCGATTCCGTAAAAGAGATAGGCGTGGGCCACCTTGCCTCTCTCAAGGGAGTTTTTTAGCAATTTAATGGCCGGTTCCTGTCCTAATATTTCCGCAAACGACATACTATTTTTTCCCGGCATTCAATCTGTCTATCAGGCTGTAGGTCTCCCCGGCCGCAGGTTCACGGACGGTGGTCTTTTCTTTTTCAGGCTCCGGCGCTTCTTCAAGGTCTCCTTCCCCAAAGTAGATATAACGATCCAGGGGGCGGAAAAAACTACTCCAGCGGGCCGAGGGTTCCAAATGCGCCTTCTTAAGGCTTTTTATGGCGTTGACCTTGGCGTCCAGGTCGTCTAAAAGGTGCAAAACAAAGGCCTCGGCCGTCTTGGGACGCTTCGGCGATCCGGATTCGTATTCCCCGTGATGGCTGAGGATGAGGTGTTTCAAAAGCATGGCCTTATCTTCGGGAAAGTGGGGCATGGCCTCGATCTTTTCCTGCACCATCTGGGCCCCGATCACCAGATGGCCGACCAGGCGACCCTCATCCGTATAATCAAAAAAACTGGACTCCGGCGGGTAAGTGAATTCTTTTATCTTACCGATGTCGTGGAGAATGCTTCCGGTGACGAGGAGGTCTTCGTCAAGTTCCGGATAATTTTTTACTGCACCGGTTACTAAAGTAGCCACGGATAAGGTGTGTTCCAGGAGGCCGCCCAGATAGGCATGATGCATACGTTTGGCCGCGGGAGCCACTCTGAAAAGCTGTCGAAATTTTTTGTCATGAAAAAAGCCGGTTAATAGCAGCGTTAAATGAGGGTCCCGGACCTTTCTGGCTAATTCCTTTAACTCCCGCCACATCTCTTCGCTATCTCTGGATGAAGAGGGCAGAAAGGCCGTGGCCTCCACGGTCTCCGGACTGCACGGGGTAAGGTGCATTATGTTCAACTGGGTCTGGTCACGGTAGGATTCGGCCTGGGCCTCTATAGAGATATAATCCCCTTTTTTAAAAAGGCCGTCCCTTTCCTCGCCCCTTTCCCAGACGCGGGCCTCTATCTCTCCGGTCTTGTCCGCCAGGGTAACGGCCAGATAAAATGCGCCATTTTTGGTCAAAGCGGAGGTCTTTCCCTTGACCAGGAATATCCCGCGCACCGGGTTATTAGGCCGGATATCCTTTATGTAAATACCTTTTTCCTGCATATATTTAATATGACACTTTAGCGGTTTGAAAGTAACTCTTCAGTCTCTGTCAAAGGCCCTTTATGTGGCCGATATATATAAATCCGAAATTCGAATATCGAAATTCAAAACAAATTCAAATTCCTAATGTCTCAATGTTCAAAACGGCAGCAGCGTCAATTCGTTTTGATAATTCGGGTTTTGATCATTCGATATTGTTTCGGATTTCGAATTTAAAATCATATCAGATATAGTGGCAAACCTGTTATAGTGGAACAATTTCAAAAAGCTAAATTGGCGCGATTTAATTACCAGCTACCAGCGAAGGGGGCTCTGCCAGGCCTCTTTGAGCCGGGCTATGGATGCCGATAGCACTACATCACCTTTCAGGCCGATACAAATCAGGATCGGCTCTTCAGTTACCCGGCCTATGCGGGCTAGAGTTGTACCCTTCAGGGCGGCGCTAAATGCCTCTTCTTTGTCCGGGTGAACAGTCACCACAAAACGGCTCTGGGATTCGGAAAAGAGGAGGAAGTCATCGCGTTCGATATCCTCTCTGGGTACAGCGGCCAGGCCGATCTTCATACCGAGCCCGCCGGCGAAGGCCGTTTCCGCCAGTGCCACTCCCAACCCCCCGTCCGAACAGTCATGGCAGGAGGCCACCAGTCCTTTACAGATGGCCCCGGTCAGCCTCTCATAGCCGGCCTTTGCAGCCGCGGCATCCACTACAGGGACATTGTTTCCTATGTAACCGTGCCGGGCGAAGTATTCCGAGGCGCCCAGTTCCGGTTTAGTGAGACCTATAACATATACCCGGTCGCCCGGCGCCTTGGCGTCTATGGTTTGCACCCGCCGGACATCGTCAATCTTTCCTAAAACGGAAAAGAGCACCGTGGGCGGGATAGATATCTTTATATTCTCCACAATATAGTCGTTTTTCATGCTGTCCTTGCCGGAGATGCACGGCACGCCGTAGGCCGTGGTGTAATCGTACAGGGCTTGATTGGCGCGGACCAGTTGGGCCAGTTTGTAGCGGCCGTCCGGCGTTTTTTCGGATTGAATGGGATCACACCAGCAGAAGTTATCCAATCCGGCCAGATGCCTGAGATTTCCGCCGGAGGCGATGGCGTTGCGTATGGCCTCATCAATGGCACAGGCCATCATGTGATAGGTGTCTATGTCACTGTAGCGGGGACAGATGCCGTTGGCTACCACCATGCCTTCCAAAGACGAAAGTACAGGTCTGATGACCGCGGCATCGCTGGGGCCATCAGCATTTCGCCCGGAAAGGGGCTTGATAACCCCTCCGCCCTGTACCTCATGATCGTACTGCCGGACCACGTATTCTTTACTGCATATGTTCAGGCGGCCGAGCATGGTCTCCAGGGTGGAAGTGAGGTCTTCTACCTCCGGAATGTCCGGTTCAGGGTATTTAGGAGGCGTCCAGACGGCCACCATTTCCATCTGGGGTAGCCCGTTGTGCACAAATTCCATATTCAGGCAGGCTACTGTCTTTCCCTCATAGGTGACCAGAAACTCCCCGTTGTCATTAAAGCGGCCCAGAACCGTGGCCTCCACGCCCATTTTTTCGGCCAGGGCCAGGAAGGCATCCTTCTTATCCGGGGGCACGGCCAGGGTCATGCGCTCCTGGGCCTCGGAGAGAAATATCTCCCAGGGGTTAAGGCCGGCATACTTGAGCGGGGCTTTTTCCAGTTGAAGCTCAAAGCCTCCACAGTCCTGGGCCATCTCGCCTACGGAGGACGAAAGGCCGCCGGCCCCGTTATCGGTTATGCTCCGGTAAACACACAGGTCGCGGGCTACCAGGAGAAAATCCGTCATCTTTTTCTGGGTGATGGGGTCTCCGATCTGCACCGCCGTGGCCGGTGATCCTGCATGCAATTCCTCGGAAGAAAACGTGGCCCCATGTATGCCGTCTTTACCGATACGGCCGCCGGTCATGACGATAAAATCTCCCGGCTCCGCTTTTTTGATATGCGAAGGCTCGCCGCATACCACGGCCGGCATGATGCCGCCTGTCCCGCAGAAGACAAGCGGTTTACCCAGATAGCGTTCGTCAAATATGAGGCAGCCGTTTACGGTAGGGATGCCGCTTTTGTTCCCGCCGTGTTCCACGCCTTCCCGCACGCCCTCAAAGATGCGTTGGGGGTGGAGGAGCCGGGGGGGCAGGGGCTTAGCGTAATCCGGGGGCGCAAAGCAGAAGACATCGGTATT
>DSAQ01000206.1 GCA_011046395.1 Pseudomonadota bacterium | reverse complement strand
GAAGATCTGGCATTTCGTGCATGTACGTGAGAAGGCGAAGATCGGAAAGAATTGTATCATCGGTAAGAGCGCGTATATTGATACTGAGGTCGAGATCGGTGATACTGTCAAGATCCAGAATTTTGTCTCGGTCTACAAAGGTGTGAGGATCGAGGACGAGGTCTTTATCGGGCCTTCGGTGACGTTTACGAACGATTTATGGCCACGATCGTTGAGCTGGGGCGAGGATAAAATTGAGAGCACCGCGGTGAAACGAGGTGCGAGCATCGGTGCGAATGCAACGGTCATCTGCGGTGTGACGATCGGCGAGCACGCGATGGTGGGCGCAGGGAGCGTTGTGACACGGGATATTCCCGCGCACGGGCTCGTGTACGGCAATCCCGCGAAATTAACGGGCTATGTGTGCTCCTGCGGCCGGAGATTGGAGAAGCTCATCGATACCACGGAAGTCGATAAAGTGTACGAATGCGCGTGCGGTAAGACCGTGAGGATCAAGATCTGAGATGACAAAGCTCGTGGTAGTTGGTATGGGCTACGTGGGCATACCCGCAGCGGCGTTGTTTGCCGACGTTGACGGCTTCGAGGTTGTAGGAATACAGCGAAGGTCACAACGCTCGGGCTGGAAGATCGACTGGCTCAATGCAGGGAAGAACCCAATCGGTGGTGACGAGCCAGGCCTGTCCGAGCTCATTGCACGTGTGGTCGATAAAAAGACGTTCCGGGTGACCGACGATTTCGCGGAATGTAAAGATGCGGATATAATTTTAATAGACGTCCAGACCCCAACTGACGACCAGGGGATACCCCGGTATGAATCTTTGAAGGAAGCGAGCGCGCAGGTAGGCCGTAACCTAAAGCGAGATGCGCTGGTCGTGATCGAGTCGACCGTTGCGCCCGGTACGACGGAACACGTTGTGAAACCGATCCTGGAGCGTGAATCCGGCATGACAGCGGGTAAGGATTTCTCGCTTGCATTCTCCTATGAGCGCGTGATGGTGGGGCGCTTACTCCATAATATCACCCAGTATCCACGAATCATCGGTGGCATTGATGCAGAGAGCACGAGACGTGCTATGGCGCTCTATGCGAAGATCATAAAAGCAGGGTTACATCCAACCGATCTGCTCACGGCAGAGGTTGCGAAGGTGGTGGAGAATACTTATAGGGATGTGAATATCGCGTTTGCGAACGAGATGGCGCTGCTCTGCGAGAGTCTGGGTGTGGATGTGTATAAAGTACGGGAGCTGGTGAACAATCTGCCGAATGACCCCTCGAACCCGTCTGCAAATCCCATCAGGAACATGCATTTCCCGGGCGCGGGCGTGGGCGGACACTGCCTGCCCAAGGATACTTGGCTGCTGAAGTACGGCGTGGACACCTACGGGAGGTTCAGGGTAGATCCGCAGGTGATGGTGAAGAGCCGCGAATTAAATGCATGGATGCCGACGCACATGGCTGAGCTCGTCGAGGAAGGGTTAAAAGAGGCAGGCGTAAAAATGGAAGGCGCGAAGATTTCGATTCTTGGAGTGGCCTTTCTGGAGAATTCGGACGATACGCGAAATACGCCCTCGAAAACCCTGTACGAAATCTTACAGGCGAAAGGGGCACAGCCGGTGCTGCATGATCCGTATGTGCGCGAATTTGAACTGCCGTTCACGAAAGACCTGGAAGAGGCGATCATGGGTGCAGATGCGATGGTAATCGTAGTGAAACATAAGGATTATCTCAATCTTGATTTTGCGAGGATAAAGGAGAAGCTGCGGACACCAATGATCGTGGACGGGAGAAATGCCTACGATAAGGCAGAATGTGAGCGGTTGGGCTTTGTGTATAAAGGAGTTGGGAAGCCAAGAGGGAAATGATCATCGCGGCACTGCCGGCATTTAACGAAGAAGCGAACATCGCGCAGCTCGTCTTGAAGACGCAGCAGTACGTCGATAAGGTGGTGGTCGTGGACGACGGGAGCACGGACATGACCGCGGCGATCGCGGAGCGACTGGGCGCGCACGTGGTACAGCACCCGAAGAATAAGGGCTATGGTGCAGCCTTACGCACCTGCTTCGAGACGGCGCGTAAGCTTGATGCGGATGTTATGGTGATCCTAGACTCCGACGGGCAGCATGATCCTGCGTACATCCCGCAATTTCTCACAGCGCTCAAGGAGAGTCAGGCGGACGTGGTGATTGGCTCGCGATTCCTGGATAAGAATCACAAGAACGGTATCCCAAAGTGGCGGATTGTGGGCATGAAGGTTCTGGACATCTCCACGAACCTCGGGGGGAACATGAGCGTTACGGACTCCCAAAGTGGATACCGTGCGTACGGCAGACGAGCGATCGAGGCGATAAAGATCGACAATCCGGATATGGGCGCGGGCTCGGAGATCTTATTACAAATTCAGGAGAAGCAACTGCAGGTGGCTGAAATACCCATTAACGTACGTTATGACCTTGAGAATACGTCTTCGAAGAACCCTGTGAGGCACGGGTTCGGGGTGCTCGGCTCCATCGTCAACGTAATCGCGGAGAAGCGGCCTATGTTGTATATCGGCTTACCGGGCTTGGTACTCATTATGATCGGGTTTTACTTCGGGTTGACGCTCTTGCGGCTGTACAACCAGTCGGGCTACTTCTCGCTGCCGTACACGCTGCTTGCGGGGTTTTTCGTCATCGTGGGTGTGCTCGGCGTGTTCATCAGTCTGGTGTTGAATGTCATCTCACGGCTGCTGAGAGAGCGCGAAGCATGAGAATCGCAGTTGTTCTTGGGACACGACCCGAAATCATAAAAAACCTTTCTTTGGAAAGAAAGTTATGTCAAAGAAACTATTGAAACCTTTCTTTCAAAAAGAAAGTCTTACAAAGAAATTCTAGGATAAAGATGAGGATTGCTATCGTTCTTGGAACAAGACCAGAGATAATTAAGATGTCTCCTGTCATAAGAGCTTGTGAAAAAGAGGACGTGGAGTACTTCATTCTTCACACGGGACAGCACTATTCCTACACCATGGATCGGGTCTTTTTCGAGCAGCTCGAGCTGCCTGAGGCTCGCTATAACCTGGACGTCGGCTCGGGGACGCATGGCGAGCAGACCGGTATGATCCTCAGCGGCGTGGAGCGGGTTTTGCAGAAAGAGCAGCCGGATGTCGTATTGGTGGAGGGTGATACGAACACCGTGCTGGCGGGCGCTTTAGCGGCTGCGAAGCTCCACATAAAAGTAGGACACGTGGAGGCTGGCTTGCGGAGCTATGACAGGAACATGCCGGAGGAGATTAACCGCGTGCTCACGGACCACTGCTCGGATTACCTGTTCGCGCCGACGGAGACTGCGCGGCAGATCCTGCTAGGTGAAGGTGTTTCAGAGGAGATGATATTCATGACGGGCAACACGATCGTGGATGCAGTCTATCAGAACCTGGAACTGGCAACCAGTAGAAATAATGTACTGAACGATCTGCATCTCGAACCCGGAGGATATTTTTTGGTAACGGCGCACCGGCAGGAGAATGTGGATGTGCAAGAGCGATTTGGAGGTATCGTCAAGGGATTGGAGTTCATCAACCGCGAATACCGGATGCCGGTTATCTACCCGATCCATCCGCGTGCGCAGAAAATGCTGAATCAGTTCGGGCTACAACCAAACGGACTTAAGCTTATCGAACCGGTCGATTATCTCTCGTTCCTGCAGTTGGAATCGCAGGCGAAATTGGTATTGACTGACTCGGGCGGTGTGCAGGAGGAGACCTGCATTCTCAAAGTACCGTGCGTTACGTTGCGGGACAATACCGAACGGCCAGAGACGGTATCTGTCGGATCTAACCTACTAGCAGGAACAGAGCAGGAGAAGATAATGGAACAAGTACAAATCATGCTAAAAAGAGAGAATAGTTGGGCGAATCCGTTCGGTGATGGGACGACGGGTGAACGGATTGTAACGATACTGAAGGAGGAGCTAGTCTAGTTTGAAAATCATCGTAACTTCGATAGTTGACCTCAAAAAATCGGCTCATAATAGTAGATTACACCAGCTTTTAAAGCATTTATCAGAGAAGCACGAGATAACTGTTTTGAGCATAAATGATCATTGGAAAGCACAAAGTGATGATAAATCAGACGAATATTATAAGGATTTTCAATCTTTATTTGAAAGAATTGAGATGCTATATCTTTCAGATAAGATTATAAGTCCTATTTCCCAAGAATTACTTTCGTTCAAAACAATTAACGGTATTCTCAAAAAATTAGGCTATGATTTCGATGTACATTTCAATTACAATACACTTATTTCAGGGTATTTTGTAGCTAAAAAAATGAAGAAAGCCAAAAGACTAAAAACGGTTTACGACATAGCGGATGATCTACCAGAGATGATCAGAAGTTCACCGCAGATACCGAGCTATTTAAGGTCGGTTGGAGGATTTGTGGGTGGCTTCGCATTGAAGAAGAATTTGCGCCTATCTGACACAGTGACTTATACCACAGATGCTTTGAGATTTTCCTGCGGCATACCCATAAATAAGTCGATACTTGTTCCTAATGGTGTGGACACCGAGTTATTTCGACCGCATCCCTCAGACCGCCTCAAAGCAGAATTGGGCTTACAGAACAGCTTCGTTGTGGGCCATGTGGGTGTATTGCGAGAATGGCTAGATTTTAAACCATTATTCGTTGCGGTTAAAGCGCTAAATGAAAAGTTAGATTTAAAATTATTAATGGTAGGTGGAGGAGTAGGATACCAGGCCACTGTTGATTTGGCGAGAAAATGTGGCTTGCAAAATGTTGTATTCACTGGAACGGTGCCCTATACTCAAGTTCCTAAGTACATATCATGCATGGACGTCTGCGTCGTTCCCTTTAAACAAGATAAAGTGTCGCAAAATTCTTTGCCTCTAAAACTGTTTGAGTATATGGCCTGTGAGAAACCGGTTATATCCACGAGAGTTGATGGTATCGTAAAATCGTTTAAAAATCACGTATTATACGTGTCAAATGCTGAAGAATATAAGAACCAAATATTAGGACTTTATGATGATGAGATACCACGAAAAAATCTGGGATTAGTCGGAAGGGAATTTGTTAAAAATGAATATAACTGGTCTGCGATCACCTCTAAGTTAGAATTGATACTCAAAGACACGGCTGGGTAAATGAAGATATATCTTTTGAACCCCCCGTTTGTACCGAATTTTGTGCGTTGCGGCAGGTGGCAGGGTGCTGCAGCCCGTAGCGGCGGTTTAGACTACCCCAAATGGTTAGCTTACGCGACCGGTATTCTAGAAAAAGAGAACCATGAAGTACGGTTAGTTGATGCGCCAGCTAACAAACTGAGCAGGGAAGATATCATTTTGGATGCAACAAAATTCGGCCCTGATTTAATCGTAGTTGATACTAACTTTTCAAGTTTAAGTAATGACATTGCTGTTACGGGCTCACTCAAAGAGCATAATGGAGCAAACACTATTTTGGTTGGTCCGCCCACATCACAATTTCCTGATCAGATCTTGGGAAACGATGGTGTGGATATGGTTGCCCGCTTCGAATATGATTTTACCTTAAAGGAATTAGCTGAAGCGATAAATGATGGCAATGAATGGGAAAAAACCAAAGGTATATCCTACAAAAAAAACGGTAAAATTGTTCATAACCCATTGAGAGAACTCACAACCTCTGAAGATTTGGATAACATGCCGTTTGTATCGAAAGTGTATAAAGAGCACCTTAACATTAAAAATTATTTCTTGAGTCAATCACTGTATCCAGAAGTCCAAATATTCGCTGGGCGAGGATGCCCAAATTTATGCACCTTCTGTTCGTGGCCTGTGACATTAATGGGAAGAAAATATAGGGCGAGAAGCCCTGAAAATATTGCCGATGAATTCGAGTGGATTCGGAATAATCTCCCGGAAGTGAGGGAGATTTTTATCGAGGACGACACCTTCACGATAAAGAAAAAATTGGTGCGAGAGTTTTGTGATGAACTCAAAAGAAGGGGTTTAGATTTAACATGGTCCTGTAATGCTCGTGCTGATCTGGATTATGAGACGATGAGGTTAATGAAAAAAGCCGGTTGCCGGCTTATCATAGTAGGATACGAGTCGGGAAGTGATGAAATACTCAAGAACATAAAGAAAGGAATCACTGTAGAACAAATCAAACAATTTAATAGAGCTGCTAAAAAAGCGAGGTTAATGGTTCATGCCGATTTTATAATCGGATTACCTGGGGAGACAAAAGAAACAGCTCAAAAAACTTTGGATCTAATAAAAGAACTGAAACCAAATATATTGCAAGTGGCAGTAGCAACGCCACTACCAGGCACTGAATTTTATGAGTGGGTAAATAAAAACAATTTTTTGTTAGTTACTAATATGGAAGAGTCGATAGATAAAAAAGGGTTCCAAAAATGCATTATATCTTACCCAGATTTTACGAATACTGATATAGATATTTATGTAGATCGTATTTTAAAAGAATATTATTTAAACACCGCCTATATCCCCATAGCAGCCTCAAACATTTTTAGAAAAAACGGATTGCAAGAAATAAAAGGGTTGGCTAACTCTGCGAAGGTATTTCTGAAATATTTGGAAAGAAGCAAATGAGGATATGTCAAGTTGCACCATGCTTCCCTTATCAAGAATATCTTGATGGAATATCCGTTGAGAAAAAATACCATGTGGGTGGCGTTGAAAGGCATATATTAGAGCTATCGAAAGCATTAGTAAAAAGGGGTAATTCAGTTACTATTTTTACTACGAGAGCACCATTTCATCGACAATATCACGAAATTGACAGTTTTGATATTATCCGCATTCCTTATGGTCTAAAACTATATTCGTCTTCCATCCCATTTAATTTATTTAAGTATTTTAACATTCAAGATTATGACGTAATTCATGCTCACACACCAAATCCGATGATGGCGGATTTAGCATGCTTGAAGAATAATGGGGAAAAGCCATTTATATTGACTTATCATAATGAAATTACGAAAGGTGGACTTATCGGGAAAACAATTAGTTCCATTTATAATAAAACTTTTGGGTATTCTCTTCTAAAAAAATCTGATTTGATACTAACGACTACAAAAGATTACGCAGAAGAATCCATAAACTTAAAAAAATTTAGGAACAAAATTAAAATAGTTCCTAATGGGGTTGATGTTTCAAGATTTAGTCCAACAACTGATGGAAAGCCGATTAGGAAAAAATATAACATACCTAAAAATTCAAAGGTACTTTTATTTATCGGCGCTTTAGAACAATACAAGGGGATTGAATATTTATTAGCAGCCTTTAAAAAAGTGATAAGCTATACTAATGATATTTATCTGATTATTGTCGGGAAGGGTAGTTTATTAGAAAAATTAAAATCAAAGGTTATTCAGCTGGGTCTCTCAAATAATGTAATCTTTGCTGGGTATGTTAAGGATATTGATTTGCCTTTTTACTATGCTTTTTGTGATGTTTTTATTCTTCCATCAGTATCAAAGAAGGAAGGTTTTGGAATAGTCCAATTAGAGGCGATGGCTAGCGGAAAACCCGTAATCAGTACAAATTTACCTGGAGTTCTTGAGGTGGATAAAGATGAAGTTGCTTCATTACATGTTCCACCAATGGACGCTGAAGTTTTGGCTAATGCGATTATTAAATTGGTCTTGGATTCAGAGTTATTGCGAGAACTGGGAAGAAAAGGGCGATTTCTTGTTGAAGAGCGATATATATGGGATAAAATCGCAGGAGACATTGAGAAGGTTTATTACGAGGTAGCATAATGAGGATATGTTTACTGGGAGAGAACCGGGGCAATCTAGATGAAGGTATGCGAAATATCACATTCCATTTTGCTCATCTCTTATCTAACACTCATCAAATATTGGTTTTGGATTTAAGAGATTTCATTTCAAAAAAATTTTGGAAAAATCTCAGCGAATTTAACCCTGAAATAATACACTATGTACATGGTCCTTCTTTCAGAAGCTTTTTATTTGCCAAATTTTTGTCGTATTATTGTAGAGATGCGAAAATTATTGTCTCTGCAATGAGACCCTATCTCCCACACATTATCCGCCATATTATTCCATTAGTGAAACCTGATTTAGTACTTACTCAATCCTCTGGAACTGAGGAGATGTTTAAGCATTTAGGAATTAGAACAGAGTTTTTACCTTCCGGAGTTGATATAGAAAAATTTGCCCCAATAACAAAAGAGAACGAGATTAATTTACGAAAAAAATATGGATTAAAAGAGGAAAAATTTATTATTTTACATATTGGTTCCTTAAAAGAGGGGCGTAATATTGAATTACTGAATGTGTTACAAAGTACGGATAATTTAGTCCTAATTTTAGGTTCTACATCTACTGGCAAAGATAAGAAGCTGTATCAAAAACTTAAAGAATCAGGCTGTATTTTGTGGCTAACTTTTATGAATAGCATAGAGGAGATCTATGCCTTGGCCGATTGCTATTTTTTCCCTACGGTGGAGAGACATGATTATTTAGGTAGATCGATTGCTGACAGCATAGAGATGCCCCTTACAGTATTAGAGGCTATGGCATCTAATTTGCCGGTTATCACAACCAAATTTGGCGCGTTGCCAAAGGTTTTTGAACAAGGAGATGGTTTATTTTTTGTTGAGAATGTAGTGGATATTTCGAACTCTTTAACGGAGATTAAAAAGGGTGTCGAAGTGAGAACACGGGAAAAAGTATTACCTTATTCGTGGATTAATGTTGTGAAAAAACTGGAGACGATATATTCTAACTTATTAGGCGCCAATGAACTCTAGGAGGAGATTTTTAATCTGCTTCACCGGAATAGATGGATCGGGGAAAACTACGCTTTCAAAAGAATTGGTCGCATCCTTGAATCAAAAGGGGGTTAAATGCAAATACGTGTATGCACGTTTAAACCCCTTTATGCTGAAGCCTTTTATTATACTCGGAGAGTGGATATTCTTAAGGCGAAAAAATATTTCCCATAATTATCATGATTATTCCAATACCAAGAAAATCGCAATAAAAAGGCACTCTTTTTTATCTGGCTTGTACCAGAAAATTTTATTGTTCGACTACTTTATTCAAATTTTCTTCAAAGTCAAGCTCCCTTTGGTATTTGGCAAAAGCATCGTTTGTGATCGTTACGTCTATGATACTGTCATTACAGATCTTTCTGTAGACATGAATTATTCAAAAGACAAAGCGTTAGAATTGATAAACAAGTTACATCATTTCTTTCCAGAACCTGACATGACATTTCTCATAGACTTACCAGAAGAGATAGCATTTCACAGGAAAAATGACACGCCATCACTAGATTATTTAAAGGACAGAAGAGAACTATATTTAGAAATTGGAGAAGAGTATGACATGATTTTTTTGGATGGTTTGCAGACCTTAGAACAATTAAAACAGAAGATCGAGCAGACGGTGCTTCAGTGATTCTTACTATAAAGCTTTTAAGGATAGTAGGTTCTCCTTTCGTCAGAGATCATGAGTTAGAACTCCCAGGAAATGAACTAGAAGCATTGGAACTCTACAACTATGCAATAAAGAACAAAATAGGATTGCTGTATCTTGAGGCGCTTAACGATAGAGGGAAATTAGAAGAATTTAGGCTGAAATCGAACTACGAAGAAGAGCAAGAAAAATATGATAAGCAATTAATTACGGTAGCAAGGGTCTCTGAATTATTCAATTCCTCAAATGTTAACTATGCCGTTTTCAAAAGCATCATGCCGTTTCCTGCTACCCCAAATGATGTTGATATCATACATTTCGGCTCTGATGTTGAGTTCGAAAATGCTGCTGAACTGATGCTACTATCAGGTTACCTGGAGGTGAAGGGTCAGGCTGATGCCGAGCAGCGTATGTTTCATGATGCACGAGATGGAAAATTATGGCCACATCCACATCAAAAAGATGTGTATGATGTGGATCTCTATCAAAAAATATCTGCTAGCCATATTTTATATTTAGATAAAAGAAAACTCGAAGGTCATGTTATCGAGATCAACAGATTTGGTACCATACTTAAGGTCTTAAAACCGGAAGCAGAACTTGTTGCTATAGTCATTCATTCTATCATTCCAGAGATGCTTTGCACACTTTTCGTTTACTATTCGACGCTTTATTATTTGGCGAAAATGAACTCAAGAGAAATAAACGAATTCATCGACATCGCAAAGGAAAATAATGCCGTATATCCTATAAAAGTTCATTTTTCAGTGCTTGCAGAATTGCATCAAGCAGCGCACGGATTTATTCCAGCACAAATTGAAGAAATACTAACCAAATTGGGTACTGATGAATTAGAAAAAAGAAACTTATTTAAAAATGAATTTAAAACGCCGCATAAATATGGGCTATCCACAGTAGTAAAAACGCTATTAGAAAAGGCTAATGAAGCAGAGTGCAGGCGGAGTGTTATCAAGCAATTGGTGTATATGTTAAACCCAAGGCATACCAAATGGGTAATTCATAATATTATTTGGAGAAGGCAGAGGGAGACATATTAACATGAAGGGACTTTCTTATAAAAAAGTGGCAGATCATTTCAAAGAATCTGAGGAATACAAAAACCGTAAAGGTATCATTCATACCAAAGAAGACCCTATAATAATCGATTTTATTCGGAATTCTGCTTCGAACGAAGATAAAATTCTCGAAGTGGGGGGGGGAGCGGGGCGTTTCTTGACCTTGTCATCGAAAATACGAACATTTTAAGGGCATATAACATGGAACTCGTTTTTGATACCTATCGGAAGCAAGTTAACGAGAGCATTTTTTTGATAGGGGGAAATGCCATGGATCTGCCATTCAAGGATTGTTCTTTCGAGTATACAGTGGTAAAGAATTTGTTGCACCACCTGGTAGGTAGAACGAGAAGAGAATCGAAGGCATTTGGAAAAAGAGCGGTAGAAGAACTGATGCGAGTTACCAAAACCGGGGGCTATATCATTATTCTCGATCAATATAATCGGCGCAGGTTCTTTTCCGCTATTATTTTTTATCTTACGCTATTTTGCTCAATATTTAGTATTAGTTTCGAGTCATTCGGATGGGGCAAAAATGTAATCGTGTCTTTTTTAACGCCTGTTGAGACAAGGGATTTTTTGACGGGGACTGGTAACATTGACATAGTTATGAATGTGGAGAATAGATTGGAATTGTCGAGAAGGTGGAGATACACACTTCTGATGTCAAATATTGGGCGGCTGGTAGTAATCGGGAAGGTAAAAAAATGTGAATAAAGCTATGAAAACAGGAGAAAAAAGGCATTTAAGAGTCTGCATTATTTCATTCCCAATGCCATCTTTTTGGGTAATTGATATTTTTTTATATGATCTCATTAAAATTTTTGAACCACTATGCGACAAGTTATTTGTAGTCGGTGGCCGAAATGCAAAAGTGACTAATTTCAGCGAAAAGATTAAACTAATAAATATAAAAACTGCAATGCATTATAGAGAGACAATCTATCCTAAATGGTGGTCGCTGGTACTTCAGTGTTTTAAAATTACGACTATCCAAATAAAGATTTGTTGGATATTAATGAAACTATCAAAAAAAATCGATGTTGTATTTTTTTATGTGGGTGGTGCAAACTTATTCCTACCTGTAATAATGGCAAAAATCTTGCGAAAACACGTGATAACATCAGCAATAGGATTAGGTTCGCTTAGCTATAAAAGAAGTCGTAATGGGAAATTTTTTGGAAAAACTGCTAATGTTTACGCGACCACACTCGATGTGTTAGAGACCGCCATTTTTAATTTTTCTGATTTAATAATTGCTGAATCGCCAAGTGCTGTAAACTTTTTAGGGTTAAACAAGTATAGACAAAAAGTATTAGTAAGTGGTGCAAGGTACATTGATACGAAACTTTTTCGAATAAAAAAGGAATATATTCAAAGAATGAATTTGATAGGGTACATCGGCCGTTTAGATGAAGGTAAAGGCGTAATGAACTTCGTTAGAGCTATGCCACTAATTTTGGAAAAGCAAAGTAATCTCAAATTTTTTATTGGTGGTTGTGGTACTTTGGCTGAGATAATCAAGGAGGAGCTAAAAAATAACAATCTATCTCAAAGGGTAGAACTGGTAGGATGGATTCCTCACGATAAAGTTACAAATTATCTCAACGAAATGAAATTGTTCGTTCTTCCTTCGTATTCAGAGGGGCTTCCCACCGTTGTTTTGGAAGCGATGGCTTGTGGCACGCCAGTTCTTGCAACGCCCGTTGGAGGTATTCCTGATGTTATCAAGGATGATGAAACTGGTTTTATTCTACAAGATAACTCGCCAGAGTGCATTGCAAAAACTATTGTGAGGGTTTTTCAGTATAAAAACGTAGATAGGATCATAAATAATGCGAGGGAGTTGATACAAAATAATTACACGTATGATGCTGCGATAGAAAGGTATAGGAAAATTCTCTTTATCCACTAAATCACGTGTGACTATCATGAACCAAAAAGATAAGTGAGATACATCGATCAAAATATTAGTACTGAGTCAGTGGTTCAAACGTTTACAGAGGGGCATTAAAAACTAGGCGCAAAATGTTATGACCTTTTCGCTTCAAAAAACGATTAATACTGGAAGCATAAGAAAGCAATTAGTAGTTATACTTATTCTGCTTTTGGCGGCAGATGTGGCGATTCTTATGAACATTCCTGTATATCGCCAGATACTCGGCATCACGTCCTTTTTTATACTTCCGGGTCTGCTAATTTTAGCTAGCATCAGGTTTAGGTCCTCAAGCATGTTTAAACAGCTTGTACTATCCCTAGGTTTAAGTGTCTCATTCATCATGTTCGTTGGCTTGCTCATCAACTTCGTATATCCATTCTTTGGCTATAATAAACCGCTTTCTCTTGTTCCTTTAGTTGCTTCGTATAGTGGGATTATGCTGTTGCTATGGGTAATAGCATATCTTCAGAAGCTTCCAGTTATTGCTTTTCCAAAATCGTTTTTGCGTTCAGATTTAACCTCCACAGGTAAGTTTTCATCACCTTTGCTTTTTGCAATGCTGTTACCTCTCGTCACGGTTCTAGGTGTAAATTTGATGAATACAGACTCTAACAACATCATGTTGATTTCACTGTTTTTTATAATACCTATCTTTGTTGGCTTGATGATTATCTTGCACGACAAATGCCCTTCAAACATATATCCCTTCATAATCCTTATGATAAGTTTATCTCTTGCGCTTATTCATCCTTTGCGCGGCGAATATCCCATCTCTGGAGGGGACACTGGGACAGAACTGAATACTATACGACTAACTGTAGAATCGGCACGATGGGAGTTAGGGAATCTTGATAATCCTATAAAGGCGTGTCTGAGCACAGCAATCTTGAGTCCTGTCGCGGGGACGCTCTTAGGTATCAGTCCAAATACTCTGTTCATTTTTCTGGGTCCACTATTGATGGCCATTGTGCCGCTTGGATATTTCACCATCTTTCGTCAGTTTATCGGAGACATTGGCGCTTTCTTGACATCGATTTTCGTAGCATCTCAGTACTCGTTTATAATAAACATTGGAAATCGCATACCAATAGCATGGTTTTTTCTTTCTATGGCAATAATAGTATTGATAGATGAAGAAAGGATAGATAATGAAATGCAAACTTATAAAAGAAATTTTTTTTTTATCCTATTTCTTTTATCAATTATTGTCTCTTACTATACGTATTCCTATTTGTTTGTGATAACTATGCTCTTTGCGTGTTTTTTTATGTACCTATTTAGTTTGTGGCTGCGAACCACCACATCGAATAAAGAAATCACTTTTGTCACTATAATTCTATCCTTTGCAGCAATATTTTTTTGGTGGTCACAAGTAACAGCAGCACATTTTGATTCCGCCTTAGGCTTTTTCCGGAACACATTTTATAGTTTAGTTGATTTAGCAGTCGTTGAAGCAAGAGGAGAGTTGGGACCAAAAGCATTGGGGCATGGGTTAGAAAATTTGGCCGAGATTTTTAACGTCCTTATTTTTTATATTACCGTGTCTTTAATAGTGCTGGGGGTATTTATTCTTATATTTGACATTATGAAGAAAAAGAAACAAGTAATTTTCCCGTATCAATATATATGGCTAGCGTTAGCTTGTTTAATTATCTGGATAATTGCAATAGCGGCCCCCTATGTATCCGGGAATTTCGGCATCGACCGAGTTTACTACTTTGGCATACCTCTTTTAGCACCAGCGATCATCATTAGTGTTGAAACACTGTCCAAATTTTTTCAATTTAAGAGTAGGTTGTCTATCCATAACAATTCATTTAAACCGTGGTTAGGCATAGGGATTATGTTGCTATTAATTACCGGGCATCTAATGATTAGCTCAGGACTAACCTGGCAACTCTTTGGCATACATCGGTCAGCACTTATCAATAATGAGGGGCTACAATACGATATTTGGTATATACACACCCAAGAGGTTACGGCCGCCAGCTGGCTTTTAAAAAATGGTGAGCCTGATTATACCATATACGGAGATGCTTATATGAGACTAAGGTTCCTTCCGATTTATGAAATAAAAAAGGAAATGAAACTCAATAATAAGTTATTTAGGGATAATTTACCTGTAAAAAGAGGCTATATATTTTTGAGATATCAAAATGTAATTAGTTATGAGGTAACAACATGGTATGTGCAAAAAATCACGGAAAACTATATATCTTTAGAAGACACTCCCCATTTGTTCGTTAAAAAGAGCAGGATTTACGTTAATGGTGGTTCCGATATATGGACATAAATAACGGACTGATTACCCATATTACGCTTAAATTCTAAATATTTTCGGCCTTTTTTTTGGTCTTTCTGGGACGCGGTATCCGAAATGATTGAATATGACTCCAATGTAAACTCTCGCATTCATTTGGTGTATCAAATAAGGATAAAATAAAAGTTTATAAAGGTTTTCATTCGATGATTCAAATATGTCATCAAATTTTCATCAATGGATTGTGGAAAGGCTATAATTTATTGTGATAACGACATAGAAAACTAGACTAATAATATGAAATTATATATGTCTATAAAAATGACGTCTAATACAAAAATAGGTGTGATAGGACTAATGAATGATTAAGTTACTGTTAATCAGTGTTACCAGACCGCACCATTTAACCAATGGAAATTATCTACGTACTTACAACGTTAGCATGCGATTTATGGATAAAGGATACAAAGTTTTTTTTATTCATTTCGGGAATCAAAGGGAGCAGGAGATCTCAGATGATAGCGAAATAAAGACGATAGCAGAGGAGATCTTCCCATTAAATTTCCCTGATTTTTACCATAAAATCAATGGTAAATTATACCAAATATTTTTGAGCATTTGTCAATATCCGCGAATCCCTTTCAAGCCAAGAAGTATAAGCACTCTGCAGGCGAATTTGAAAAACATTATTGGAACATACGATATTGACGTAATCCATTTACGGGATCCAATAACTGGCTTATTTCTGATAGATTTTCATGAAATTCCTAAAATATTAGATTTGACGGATTCCGCGAGCTTAGCATTAAAAAGAGAGATGAGAGAAGAGAAATGTTTTGTGAAAAAGATACGCGATTATTTTTTATATTGTTGGAGTAAGGGTATAGAAAAAACTTTGCTTAAGGATTCAGATATCGTCACGGTTGTCTCACCGAAAGATAAAGAAATGTTGAATTTTCTTTATAAAAAAGCGAGGGTTGAGGTTATCCCTAATGGTGTAGATACAAATTATTTCTCACCAAAAGCTGGTGAAAAGGAGGATTTTCCCTCTATTCTTTATCATGGTACGATGAGATTTCCGCCAAATGTCCGGGCCATTGAATATATATGGGATGACATCCTACCAATTATAAGATCTAAGATACCAGAGACAAAATTTTGGATCGTTGGTAGCAACCCAGTTGACCAAATAGAAAAGCTTGGCAGCAGAAAAGGGGTAATAGTGACGGGTCATGTGAATGACATACGTGAATACATATCTAAAGCTAGTGTCGTTTTGGTTCCGATGAAATCCGGAAGCGGAATTAAGAATAAAATACTTGAAGCAATGGCAATGGAGAAGCCCGTAGTCACCAATCCAATGGGAGCAGAAGCTCTCAGTGAAGAGGCGAAAAGCTGTTTACTGATTGGAAAAACGGCAGAAGAGATTGCAAACCACGTGATAGATCTACTACAAGATAGGGAGAAGAGGGTTGAATTAGGAAAGAAAGGAAGAACAATGGTAATGAGAGACTATACGTGGGACAGAGCAGCTGAAAGCTTTCAGCAGCTATATATAGATTTATTAAAAAAACAGAGGGATAAAAACCCCCAAGAGAGAAATTTTGAGCACCGCAACTAGCATATGGGTCGTTCAAACGTCAAATTTCGCGTAAAATTCCTCGGCGTTTCAGTCTAAACGATGCTCCTACAGGGATAAAATCAGATGCTGCTTCTATTTCACGACGATCAAGAACGGATTTCGGACGAACGATCTGTGGGTCGGGCAAGAACGGTTAGAACGGCTCCTGGATGACTATGGCAACGTCACCTCGCGTCCTATGGGGTTTTATCACGGGCAGGATATTGCTGCCCGACTTTGATTGGCTCATGCTCTTCATGCGAGACGGTTGGTCTAGAAGACCGCTAATCCTGCCGAGAACTATAACCGGCAGACCGATTAGGAGAGCACGAAGAAGAGGTACAGGACAAGTCGCGGCGTAGTCTCCTATCTCGCATAGAAAATGGGTATTGGACGGCGAAATTCGGAAGCCTACCTCAACCCCCAACTTGTTGATCCCCCTGAGGCGTTACACTTTATAAACCAGAAGATTTGACGTATGGATATGATAAAGATACTCATCACAAATACAAACTGCTCTTGGAACAAAGGATCCGCAGCTCAGGTCATAAGCACATGTAAAATATTAAGAAATTTTATTTCTAACGCGGAATTTACTTTGATATCACGTCACCAAAAACTGGATTCTAAATTATGCAAGCCCCATAATGTGAGAGTGGTTAGCAATATTTCTTGGAGGATACCACATAGAAATATATTACCCTTTATATATTACAGAATTTTCCTCCCTCTTTCAGATACATCTTGGGCAATTCTATTAAAAATCGGTTTAAATCCAATGTGTATTAAAAATTCCCGAATTAAAGAATTTTATTCCTCTAATATAACTATTGACCTTAGCGGTGATTCATTTAGCGATAGTAGGGGTGGTTTTTCTATTAGCATCGACTCTGTTATCTTGTTGAGTTTGTCATTAAAAAAACCAATTGTACTATTTTCGCAATCCATCGGACCTTTTAATAGGTGGACTTTACCATTGGCTAAATTTTGCTTGAATAAGGTTAATTTGATAATTGTAAGGGAACAAATAACTAAAAATTATTTAGAAAAAATCGGAATTAAATCGCCAATTTATATTACCGCTGATTGCGCTTTTGTTTTAGACCATGCACCCTACAAAAGGATTAAGGATATACTAACAGAAGAGAACATATATCTAAATAATAGACCATTAGTTGGGATATCGGTAAATGCAATGCTTGATGACAAAGACAACAATTATGTAAACTCAATAGCTCAAATAATCGACTACATTATTGAAAAATTGGATGCACAAATAGTTTTCGTGCCTCATGTTGTAGGAGTAAACGGAAAAGGTGATGATCGGATTATTGGCGAAAAGATATATAAATTGGCAAAGAATAAAGAAAATATCAATTTGATCAAAGGTGACTATTCGCCTGAAGACTTAAAAGGAATCATAGGGCTTTGCGATCTATTCATTGGAGGACGAATGCACGCAAATATCGCAGCCCTTTCGAGTTGTGTTCCCACAGTAGCAACGGCGTGGAGTCACAAATATTATGGTATCATGAAGACTGTTGGACAGGAAAAATATGTTTGCGATTTTAGAACGATGAACTTCGAGGAGTTAAAATCAATAGTAGATGATTTGTGGGGGAATAAGGAGAAGATACGGAATGAATTGAATGTTAATGTAGAAGAGCAAAAAAGATTGGCGTGGTATAGTGGTGAGTTGGTTATGGATTTATTAAATCACCAAAAATGATTATTTTACTAAACACCCATTTGACCGATAGGTATCCCCCTCTCCCGGAATGTGCTTCGAACATCAATTCACATCCTCGGTTATAAGGCTTAGGTACTCCTTCACCAGGGACACCCCCATCTCCAGGGTCCGAGCGATCTCCGCGGGCTCCATCTTCTCGCTCAACTTTTGCACTTTCTTGTAGGCTTTGATATAGCGGTCACAGGCCTCCTCCGTGTGATTCGTCTTCCGTGCG
>DSAQ01000022.1 GCA_011046395.1 Pseudomonadota bacterium | reverse complement strand
TGATTATGGTCCGGGCAGGGTCCACCAAAGCCAAGATCACGTGATCGAATGCCAGACCGTGCTGCATGCTTTCCATAATAATCATGTAGATGGAATCTAAATCACATTCCTTCACTATAGACTGGGTAATCTCAAGAGATGCATTCAGGATACATTCTTTGCGTCTTTCCAGATCATCTATTTCGTCTTGAATATCTGAGGGCTGTGCGGTTTCCGGTTGATATTCTACTCCTCTTGGTTTTAAAACTGATATGTCCAGCCCAAGAGGGGCCATAAGTTCCATGGCGCGCCGTTCAGCCTCTTCTTTGACGTCAGCGATCAAGTCTTCATTAATTGGCAACACCTTACCATAGACAGATACAATCCGGCCGATTTCTTCTTCGAAGTTCTTACCGGAATAGACCGCCCCTGAGATGAGATGTCCCATGAAGGCCAGGGCACGTAATGTGTCTGATTCGGTCGGTGGTCCATCTGTGGCTGAGGGCATGCTCTCCATGCTCTTGCATATTTTTTCTGAGAAACTCCACATTTTGGCCACAGAAATTCCTAGCTCCCTGAGACTCATACCCAGGATAGCCTTTACTGCCTTATTTTCAGTGGAACCATTTTCTATCTCTTTCTTGATCTTACGGTATTCATCGGGAAGCATGAAGGCAGCAATCATACGGCCAAAATCATGAAATAGCCCACATAAATAGGCTTCTTCTTCCCCTGAATAGTTTATAGCCCGGGAAAGTTCCCTGGCAAAGGTGGCTCCGGTGAAGGATAAGGCCACCATTCGTTTCAATTCCCGTATGTCCGTAGCTTTCTTAGAAAAGTAGTCGAATAGGGTGATGGTGGCGGTGATATCCCGAACGGCTTCAAACCCGAGAAGGATCACAGCACCGGTCACCGTAGATATCCTCCTAATTCCCCGGGAACGCAGTCCATAGTAAGCGGAATTAGCAACCTTTAATACCTTATTTGTCAGCCCCAGGTCTTTAAGTATTATCTTTGAAAGGTCTTTAGCCGAGGAATTGGAACTCTGGGCCGCAGCTATAAGTTTAGATACATGTTCCATGACCGCGGGGAAATCCCCGCGGTTAACAATATCCATAATGCGTTTGGCCTTATCATGCCGCCCGGCGTCGATCGAGGCCGATAATTCCCTTGGCGAGTCTTGAGTTCGTTCCACGGCTATGTGTCCCTTGTGTATTTTGGTCTACATTTATTAACATCGGGCGCTTCGGTGGCGGACTTTAACTATTAATAAGATACTCATTGGCTTATGAGGACATCGAACATGAAAAACACGCCCCGGCGCATCTACGACCGGACATTTCTATTTTGGCTTGACAATAAGAAAAAAATCTTGACTTTTATCTTTTTATTCATTATTGTTACAACAAACGTTATTCCTTCCTGGAAACGGGCAAAAAATCCAAAGACATACTACCGTTTGAATTTCTAAATATTCATCAGAAAACACCCGTGTTTTTTCAAGGTATCCATCTGGTCAGTCGATATAATATCGAGGCTTAGCTTTTTTGTATTTTTGCGCTGAATGTGCGCACGTAGACCCAATTATAGTAAGGATAATGCGAGAACTTTCCCGTCTGCCAGCCAGGCAGGTACGAAAAACAACCAGTGCACGGAGAACACTAAGGACTTAATTTATTGATATTTTTATTTTCTCTGCGGTTCCCCTGTTAAATAGGGTTCCCTTAGGGAAATTTAACAGGGTGAATCTGTGGCTAGATTTTTGAAAGTACTATAGTAAGGATAGGAGTAAGTTATGAATTTGATTGACCTTAAAGAAAAAAAAGTCGGTGAGCTTACCCACATGGCCAAGCAATTCAATATCGAAGGCGTGGCCAGCATGCGCAGGCAGGAGCTCATATTTGCCATCTTACAGGCCCAAACCGAAAAGAACGGCCTTATTTATGGCGGTGGCGTATTAGAGATATTGCCTGATGGGTTTGGATTCTTGAGGGCGCCTGACTATAACTATCTGCCCGGGCCGGACGATATATATGTTTCACCTTCCCAGATACGGCGGTTTGGTCTGCGTACGGGAGATACGATTACCGGCCAGATTCGTCCTCCAAAGGAAGGTGAGCGCTACTTCGCACTGCTTAAGGTTGAGGGTATTAATTATGAGAATTCCGATCTCGGCCGGGAAAAGATACTCTTTGACAACTTAACGCCGCTCTACCCGATGGAGAGGGTTAGACTGGAGGTAGAGAACGAACCAACCAACTATTCTGCGAGAATTATGGATCTCCTGACGCCTATTGGCAAAGGCCAAAGGGGACTTATTGTGGCCTCGCCGCGTACCGGCAAGACCATGCTCCTGCAAAATATAGCCAATAGCATTACCATGAATCATCCGGAGATAATTCTAATTGTGCTGTTGATTGATGAACGGCCTGAAGAAGTCACTGACATGCAACGCTCGGTCAAGGGCGAGGTTATTAGTTCAACCTTTGACGAGCCGGCTCAAAGGCATATTCAGGTGGCAGAGATGGTTATCGAGAAGGCCAAACGGCTCGTGGAACACAAGCGGGATGTGGTAATACTATTAGACAGTATTACCCGTCTGGCGCGGGCTTATAACACCGTCGTCCCTCCCAGTGGCAAGGTGCTCTCCGGGGGTGTAGATTCTAATGCGTTACACCGGCCTAAACGCTTTTTTGGAGCGGCCCGCAACATTGAAGAAGGAGGCAGCCTGACTATTATCGCCACTGCGCTTATTGAAACCGGCAGCCGCATGGATGAGGTTATTTTTGAAGAGTTCAAGGGAACCGGCAACATGGAGATACATCTGGATAGAAAGCTGAGCGATAAGCGGATATTCCCGGCCATAGATATAAATCGTTCCGGCACCAGAAAGGAAGAACTTTTAGTGCCGCCGGCGGATCTTAACCGTGTCTGGATCTTGCGCAAGCTTCTTTCCCCGCTTAATCCTGTGGATACTATGGAATTTCTTTTAGAAAAAATGGAGGGCACAAAGAATAACGCTGAGTTTCTGGATTCGATGAATCGATAATATCTTGGTTTTAATAATCTAACTTGCAAAAAAATTATACGATTATTATATAAGAGGAGATAAATTCAACTACAGAGAACACTGGTTTTCCGACTCTCTGTGATCTCTGTGGTTAAGAAAGGGAGATAAAGATGAAAGAGAATATTCACCCCAAGTATCATAAAACTACGGTACGCTGTGCCTGCGGCAATGAGATGGAGACAGGCTCTACCAAAAAGGACATACGTGTGGAAATTTGTTCCAAATGCCATCCATTTTTCACCGGCAAGCAAAGGCTGGTTGACACGACAGGCCGCGTGGAGCGTTTCTTAAAGAAATACGAAAAGAGACAAAAATAGCATTGCATACCTTCACCCCCAAAGATGTTAGAGTTGGTGGGCAGGCAGTTATTGAAGGGGTTATGATGCGTGCCCCCAGGGCTATAGCCATAGCCGTGCGTAAGGCCAACGGCGAAGTGGTAATTAAGGAAGATGTCTGGCGCTCTCTGGCGGAACGTTTTTCATTTCTCAAATGGCCGATTTTACGGGGCGTACTGGTGCTGGGCGAGGCCTTGGTCAACGGAATCCAGGCCTTAAGTTTTTCGGCGAATCAGGCCATGGAAGAAGAGGAGAGTGGGCGTGCTACCGGGACCGGCTCATGGGCTATTTTCTTTACTATGGTAGTGGCTATGGCCTTGGGTATATTTCTGTTTGTGGTGCTACCCCATGTAATAAGTCTCTGGATTGCTGAGATTGCCCCGGAGGCTCTGGGCATAGATTCCATTTACTTTCACCTGATTGATGGACTTTTAAAAATTGCCTTTTTCCTCCTGTATATTTTGGGAATTTCGCAACTAAAAGATATACAGAGGATATTCCAATATCACGGCGCCGAGCACAAGTCAATTTATGCCTATGAAGCAGGTGAAGCCCTGACGGTGGAAAATGCCCGGAAATACTCGACGCTTCATCCCCGATGTGGGACGGCGTTTATCCTGATGGTTTTAATTATCAGCATAGTTATATTTTCCATAGTCTTTGCCTTCATACCGAAGCCCGATGCCTGGCCATTTTGGGTATCCAATGCGGCTTATATTTTTTTAAAGATAGGCCTTATGTTGCCGATAGCCGGCTTATCTTATGAGCTTACGAGGTGGACGAGCGCCCGACCGGATCATGCCTGGGTGCGTCCGTTCGTTGCGCCCGGTCTCTACCTACAGAGGCTTACCACCCGTGAGCCATCCGATGATCAGATAGAAGTGGCCTTACGCGCCCTGAGCCGTGCCTTATCTTTAAATAACCAATACAAAATCCCTTCTCAGGCCCCTTCCTAGCTATTCAGCCACAAAGTCACCAAGTCACAAAGGATAAAGGATTTCTGTAATAATTTAGTGTTTTGAAAACGCATGATAAAAAGTGCAAAGAAACATATCAAATCTGGAAATCAGGAAGGAGAGGGCTTGAAAGAATTCAGGAAGACGTTTGAATCAGGAACTCAGGAAAGTATTTTTGAGAAATTGATTTTCAGCAGTTCGGCTTCTGGTTGCTCTGTTCTTTCATGAGTTCGTGAGTTCCTGATTAATAGCCTTTTCTGAATGTAGGACGGTTTCAAACACCTAAAGTGTTACGAATTTCTTATAATCTTAGCGTCTTCGTGTCTTAGTGGCTGAACATGCATAGCGAGCGCATTCCCTGCTGCTTGCAGCGGGGTTAGCGAGCGAATAGGATGCGATTTTACCTTACATACGGAGATTCCCCGTCCGCCGTAGGCGGGCTGCGGGGAGCTTCAATAATTATATTTTGGTATTAGTTGTAGGTTGATAATTTTATGTTCGAAAGATTAGAAGAAGTAGAAGAAAAATACCTCGGTTTAGAAAAAATGCTTGGTGATCCGCAGGTGGCAAGCAACCCGGCGCAATACCAGAGGTATGCCAAAGAACATTCAGCCATGGGAAAATTGGTTGAAACCTACCGCCGGTACAGGGAAGTTAAAGAGCAGATCGCCAATAACACGGAATTAATGCACGATGAAGACGAAGAAATACAGGAGATGGCTAAAGAAGAGGTCCAGAAGTTAAGGAAGGAACAGGAAAATCTGGAAGATGAGTTAAAGGTACTTCTGCTTCCTAAAGACCCTAATGATGAGAGAAATACCATTCTGGAAATCCGGGCTGGTACCGGCGGCGAGGAGGCGGCCCTGTTTGTAGCCGACCTGTTTCGCATGTACAGCCGGTTTGCCGAGCGCCGTGGCTGGAAGGTTGAGACCATGAGTTCTAATCCGACCGGCATTGGCGGCTTTAAAGAGATTATCGCCCTTATATCCGGTGAGAGTGTCTACAGCCAGCTTAAATATGAAAGCGGCGTGCACCGGGTGCAGAGGGTGCCCGTGACCGAGGCCCAGGGAAGGATTCATACCTCGGCGGTGACCGTTGCCATCCTTCCGGAGGCGGAAGAGGTGGACGTATATATTGACCCGGCCGATATTCGCGTGGATGTCTATCGTTCTTCCGGTCCGGGGGGACAGAGCGTCAATACCACTGATTCCGCGGTGCGCGTCACGCATATCCCAACCGGGATGGTGGTGACCTGCCAGGACGAAAAGTCGCAGCATAAAAATAAGGCCAAGGCCCTGAAGATACTAAGGGCTCGTCTGCTTGATAAAACACAGAAAGAGCAGCACGAAAAGATAGCCCGGGAGCGCAAGAGCCAGATTGGCACCGGTGACCGGAGCGAACGTATCCGTACCTACAATTTCCCCCAGGGGAGAATGACCGACCACCGTATTGGTCTCACTCTCTACCGGCTGGACGCGGTTTTGGGGGGTGAACTGGAAGATATCATCTCTCCGCTTATTGCTTACTACCAGGCCGAGGCCCTGAAACATTAAAAAGTAATGACCAATGACTAGTGACCACCTTCAAACCATTCCCCGATCGGTGTCGGGGACAGGCCTAAGCGGATTCTGTAATTTCCCCCCGAATACTATAGGTGGTGTCCTGAAGCATACCCGGGAGACCCTGGCCGCTGCCGGCGTCCCCGAACCTGAGGCCGATGCCCAGGTACTCGTGGCCTATGTCCTCGGAGTAGATCGTCTGAATCTCTTCCTGGACCTGGATAGGTTTTTGACCTCTACAGAAGAAAAGACGCTGGCCGGTCTTATTCGGGAGAGAACAAAAAGAGAACCCCTCCAATATATCTTGGGCGAGCAGGAATTCTGGTCACTTTCCTTTAGAGTAACCTCTGGGGTCTTGATTCCCAGGCCGGAGACAGAAATCCTGGTCGAGGCGGTTCTGAATGCCGTCCAAAAACAGGGCATCCCCCCAGATGACCTTACCATGCTTGACCTTTGTACGGGAAGCGGTATCTTAGCCGTTGTATTAGCCAGAGAACTTCCTGGCGCTGACATATATGCCGTGGATATTTCCAAAGAGGCCCTTTTTGTAGCCATGGAAAATGCCCGGAGACATAAGGTCTCAGAGCCTATCATCTTTTTACAGGGCGACCTTTTTGCCCCTTTAGCCGACCAGGGAGTATCTTTTGACCTTATCGTTTCTAATCCTCCTTACATACCAGGAGAGATGTTCCCGGGGCTGTTGCCGGAGATGCGGGATTATGAACCGCGGCTGGCCTTGGATGGCGGTCCGGATGGTCTGGACGTAATCCGAAAGATAATCATCCAGAGCGCTGCGTACCTCAGGGTTGGAGGCTGGTTCTTCCTGGAGATAGGCGATGGACAGGGTGTGGAGGTCTTAAAGGAGTTTGAAAGACGTAAGGCCTTTGGAAATGTCTCCATAATACGTGACTATTGTGGTATTGATCGGGTAATTCGGGCACAGAGGATTAACTATAATGGATAAAATTGTAATCGAAGGCGGCTATCCTCTTGAGGGCGAAGTGGTAATCAGCGGAGCAAAAAATGCCGCTTTGCCGCTTATCGCCTCTGCTCTACTCGCCGGTGGCGGGCATGTATTTGAGAATGTACCGGACCTTGTTGATATAAAGACCCTTTTAAAATTACTTGGTTATATGGGCATTCGGTCTTCCCGGGATGGGAAGCGATTAGAGATCGATACCCAAGGTGTAGACAAGTGCGAAGCGCCTTATGATCTGGTAAGGACGATGCGGGCCTCAGTCCTGGTTCTAGGTCCTCTTTTGGCCCGGTTCGGACAGGCACGCGTTTCCCTGCCCGGAGGATGTGCTATAGGGGCTCGTCCGATTAATCTCCACCTTAAGGCCCTTGAGAAGATGGGAGTAAAGATCGACCTGGAGCAGGGATATGTTATAGCCCAGGTGGACAGATTAAAAGGGGTGCCTGTCTATTTTGATGTGATTAGCGTAACCGGTACAGAGAACGTGATGATGGCGGCAACGCTGGCCCAGGGGACAACGGTGATAAAGAACGCCGCCTGTGAGCCGGAAGTAGTAGCGCTGGCTGATTATCTGGTCAAGATGGGGGCGCGGATAAAGGGGGCGGGCACAGATACCATAGTAATTGAGGGTGTTTCTGAACTTAGGCCCGGCCACTGCAATATCATCCCTGACCGTATTGAGGCCGGGACTTATATGATTGCTGCGGGATTGACAGGCGGAGACCTATTTTTACGAAATTGCCAGGCCGGCCATCTTCAGGCGTCTATAGCCAAACTGCGCGAGACCGGTCTCGTCGTCGATGTAGATTCCGGCGGCATGCGGGTGCGCCGAAACGGTCCTATCCGTAGTGTAGATGTGAAGACGCAACCCTATCCGGGGTTCCCTACCGATTTACAGGCCCAGATGATGGTGTTAATGACCATGGGGAACGGCCTATCGGTCATAACCGAAACCATATTTGAAAACCGGTTTATGCATGTGGGCGAACTGCAACGAATGGGCGCCGACATTATCGTCGAAGGACGGAGCGCGATCATTAAGGGGGGCGGTAATCTGCTGGCTGCGCCGGTTATGGCTACTGATCTTAGGGCCAGTGCTTCACTTATTTTGGCCGGGCTCGTAGCTGAAGGTAAGACGGAGGTATCCCGTGTCTATCATCTCGACCGTGGCTACGAACGGCTTGAGGAAAAACTCTCCTCGGTCGGCGCACATATATGGCGGGTAAAATAGCGTATAGCCTATAGCGTGTAGCGAATGTAACTGTTCACCGTTGTCCGTTCGCCGTTCACCGAAAAAGACGTTTTCGTGCTTTTCACGGACATCGGTGGCCGAATAACGGAAAATACCTTCACCGTTTACTATGCGGAGTTTTTTACATTTTTTGAGGGGCGACGGTTGCCGGAAAATACGATCACCATTGACTGCCTGCCTGTCGGCAGACAGGCTCACCGAAAAAAAGCTTCTCAGGTTCTTACGGACAACGGTGAACTGATAACGGTGAACGGATACTAGCGTATGGCGGATAGGGGATAACGTTAAGTTTTTTGTTTTCCTTTGCGTCTTTGCGGTAAATCCCCCAAAATTCCTTGTCTTTTCCCCTGGCTTAGGCTATAAAATTTGACCCGGACATTGCCATGAAACTACATGAATATCAGGCTAAGGTTCTTTTTGCGCGGGAAGGCGTCCCTGTGCCGCCGGGCGAGGTAGCTGCTTCACCGGAGGAGGCTGGAGCTGTGGCTGATAAGTTGGGACACGGGCCATTTATCGTTAAGGCTCAGGTTCACGCTGGCGGTCGGGGAAAAGGCGGGGGTATAAAGATAGCGGAGGATAGAGATGCGGTAGTTGAGAAGGCCTCAAAGATCATCGGTATGAATCTGGTCACCCCTCAGACCGGGCCCCAAGGCAGACTCGTGCACAGGGTCCTGGTTGAACGCGCCTTTTCCATCGAAAAAGAGTATTATCTGGCCATTACCATAGACCGTACCACGGCGCGTCCGGTGATTCTGGCCAGCGCAGCCGGGGGCATGGAGATTGAGGAGATTGTCCAGTCTAAACCGCACCTTCTAATAACGGAAGCTATTGATCCGGTTCTCGGGCTTATGCCTTACCAGATGCGTAGCTTTTTCTATCAGTTAAATATGGAGCCAGCCCTTGGGTCAAGTTTTTCTTCTCTTTTGAGTGGCCTTTATCAGGTCTTTACGAAATATGATTGTTCGCTGGTTGAGGTAAATCCCCTGGTTGTTACCAAGGATAAAAAGATATTTGCCCTTGATGCCAAGGTTGATGTCGACGACAACGCCCGCTTCAGACATAAAGATATCCTTGAATGGCGAGAATATGAGAACACATGGGAGGAAGAGGCTGCGCGCTACAGGCTGAATTATATCCGTTTGGACGGCACGGTGGGCATGATGGTGAACGGTGCGGGAATGGCTATGGCTACTATGGATGCCATCGACCTGGCCGGGGCAAGACCGGCTAATTTTCTGGATGTCGGCGGCGGGGCTAATGCCGAGGCCGTGGCTAACGGCTTCCGGCTCATACTTTCCGACGAACGGGTTAAGCTGGTACTCATCAATATCTTTGGAGGTATCTTGCGCTGCGACGTGCTCGCCGAGGGCGTCATAAACGCAGTTTCCGAGCTTGAGGTAAAAGTCCCTATAGTAGTCCGCCTGGAGGGTACCAATAAGGAGAAGGGTACTGAACTCTTGGCACAATCAGACTTAAACTTTACGGTGGCTCGCGATATGAAAGAAGTGACATCCGTTATAGCGAATAGCGGGTTAGCGGACAGGGCACGTAAAGGGATAAAAAGAGAGGCTCTTGCAAAATTGTCTGTCATCCCCGAATGATTTTATCCCCGATACAGGCATTCGGGGACGGATATGGTTTTTACTTGAATAAAACCAGATTCCCGCTCAAAAGCGTTGCGGGAATGACAAAAAATGGAGTTTTGCAAGAGGCTCAAGAATATGTTCAATTCTTAAAGGTTTCCTTGGGATCTGTCGCTGAGTTAGAAACACAACTCTCATTAAGCAGAGACCTAGGTTTTTGTGACGGCAAGCTATTCGGCGAAGTTTATGGGCTTAATCAGGGAGTAATGAAACTTTTAAAAATCTATATTAGCAGATTATCTACACGCTAACCGCTATACGTTAAAATGAGTATCCTTATAGACGAAAATACACGTGTAGTTGTCCAAGGGCTGACCGGCAAGGAAGGCAGTTTCCATGCCCGGCAGTGTATGGTTTATGGAACCAGGATCGTGGCCGGGGTTACGCCGGGTAAAAAAGGCCAGGAGGTAGATGGCGTTACGGTCTATAATACCGTACGCGAGGCCTGTCGCGCGCATGCTATTAATACCTCTTTGATATTTGTTCCGGCTTCCTTTGCGGCTGACGCCATCGTTGAGGCGGCAGATGCCGGCCTTAAGGTCGTTGTCTGTATTACTGAAGGGATTCCCGTTTTGGATATGGTGCGTGTCCTTCGTTACCTGGACGGCAAAGACTGCCATCTCATCGGTCCCAACTGCCCGGGTCTCATCTCGCCGGGTAAGTGCAAAGTAGGCATCATGCCCGGTCCTATCCACAGGCCGGGCCCTATTGGCGTTGTCTCTCGCAGCGGCACCTTGACTTATGAAGTGGTGGATCAATTGACCAAGGCTGGTTTGGGCCAGTCCACCTGTGTGGGTATCGGTGGCGACCCGCTTATCGGTTCTACTTTTGTTGATATTTTAAAACTATTTGCCGCTGACGATGACACCGGGGCCGTGGTCATGATCGGCGAGATCGGCGGCACGGCAGAGGAAGAGGCCGCAAGGTACATAAAAGAATCCTTTCCCAAGCCGGTTATCAGCTACATTGCCGGCCGCACCGCCCCTCCGGGCAAGCGCATGGGCCATGCCGGGGCTATTATATCCGGCGGCCAGGGCACTGCCGCCCAGAAAATGGAAACCCTCCGGCAACACGGTATCCATGTGGTAGAGAACATCGGCGAGATCGGTATGGAGGCACTAAACGCTATCCGCTAGTTTGCCAGTGTGGAATTTGGTTTCCATTTTTTGAGGAATAATTTTTCTCTCGCCTGGTGCATAAAAATGTGAAAAACTTTTCCATTCTGTGAACTTCCTTTTTTTATTTTCTATTTTCCGGCAAAAATTATACGTTTTTCTTCAGATATGCTGCACGCTAATCGTTGCGCGCTATACGCTAACTAGTGTTCATCTGGAAACTCCCATATCCCCTCCCCCTTTGACGGGGGAGGGATAGGGTGGGGGTGAAGAAAATGTGTAATTTCAGACTGTTCACCCTCCCCCTCGCCCCCTCCCGTCGAGGGAGGGGGGAATTTTGGGGGACTTTTCGGATGAAAACTAACTAGTGGCATATTAATTGCTTCCAGGAAGATAGCGTTTAGCGATTAGGGATTAGCGTGTAACTATACGCTGCACGCTATCCGCTAAACGCTATACACTAAGACCGAAAAATGGTATAGTCATAATCAAATCGCTGGATATAAAAGTGAGAACAAGAGGGTGGAATATGAAGAACTTCAGGATTAAGGCTTCAATAAGAATCTTTTTTTTGATTTTAATATTGGCACTCTTCCCGCTTTACGTCAGCCAGGCACAAGAAGGCGGTTCCGGGAATGCCCCGGTTGAGACGGGAAAAGGGGGGGGTACGTTAAGTCCCCCTTTGGGAAAAGACGGCGGCCCATCAATTCCCCCTTTGGAAAAGGGGGATACAGGGGGATTTTTAGGTGAAAAACCAGTGGTTGATGATAGTTACATTATAGGGCCGAGTGATATTCTCGAAATCCAGGTCTGGAAGGAACCTGACTTTTCGCGGGTTGTACCGGTAAGGGCTGATGGCATGATAACCTTACCATTACTTAACGATGTAAAGGCGGCCGGATTCACGCCCCTTCAATTAAAGAAAGACTTAGAGGAAAAGATTAAGGATTTTGTAGAACTGCCGGAAGTTTCGGTTATAGTTAAGGAGAGCCTGAGCCGCAGGATATACATTATAGGTAAGGTACAGAAGCCGGGCGAATATTTGCTGAGTAAGGATATGACGGTGTTGCAGGCCCTTTCCGTGGCCGGTGGTCTTGCGGAATGGGCGGATTCTGATGATATACTTATTATTCGCCGGGCCGGGAGTGAAGAAAAACGCATACCTTTTGATTATAAGAAGGTGATCTCAGGACGTAAACCGGAGCAGAATATCTACCTGCAGCCAAATGATACCATTATTATTCCGTAAGAAGCTATCAGCGGTCAGCACTCAGCTATCAGCTTTAGATTGAACAGATTATTCAGGGGAAATACGGTTATGAGATATCTTAGAGTGATGGGTATCGTGTTGTTATTTCTGTCCTGTTTTTTGTGGGCGGACCCTTCAGTCCGGGCTGAATGCCAGTATAAGTTTACTCCGAGCCTCTCTGTTGAGGAAAAATATGACGATAATATCTTCCTCAGATCTACTAATGAGACATCGGACTGGACAAGTAACATATCGCCGGCAGTTGCCTTTGATGTCCAGTGTCCCACCAGAGGTATCACCCTGAGTTACAGCCCGGGATTTGTCTTTTACAAGCGATATACCGAATATAATACTGTGCGCCACAATGGCAATTTAAGCGCCTTTTGGCAGGCCGGTCCCTATACCCGTATCGACTTTCGGGATAGTTTCTACCGGACAGAGGAACCCCGGGAAATGGACGAGGCCATCTATGCTACACGCCGGACCCGGAATCCCTATTATCGTAATACCGGTGATATCAAAATCTCGCATCAGTTTGGTCTGAAGGATCACTTCTCTTTAGGCTATAACGACAGCCATCTTGAAAATAAGGATCCGGAAGTGGAGGATACCCGGATCCAGACTCCCTATGCGGGGTTATCTTACTGGTTTGACGTGCAAAACGGTCTGGACTTAACCGTTCGGCACTCCATAAGCGATTATGAGGCAACCCCTGACTTTAAGCAATATACAGGCAGTGCGCGCCTCATTCATCTGTTTAGCCAGGACAGCAGTATTTCACTTGCCTATAATTATACCGACATGAATTATGACCCGGGCCGGACGGATTATGTAATACACGATGGGATGGTCTCATATAGTATAAGCCCGGGACCGCATACTACGTTGAGCGCGGGCGTCGGATATTTTTTGCGCAATCCTGAAAGGGGCGGGACAAACGACGGATTGAATTATCAGCTTGGGATTAACCAGAAGTTCGAGCGGGGCAGCGTTTCCGTGGGGGGACAGGGCGGCTACCGTCAGGAACTCTCTGATGCGGAAAATCTTGGCTTTGCCAAGTTCTGGTCCGCTAATGGAAAGATTAATTACTTATTACTGCCCGATTTGACGGCGAGCGGCGGACTAAGTTATGTGGAAGAAAAGTTTATTGAGCAGGCCGATAGGCGGGATAAACTTTGGTCAGCCACTGCCGGCCTTGCCTATAGTTATAGACGCTGGCTGTCTCTTTCTCTCAGCGGACAGCACACGGAGCGTGAATCGAATGTGGGTCTCAACGACTATGACGATAATCAGATTATGCTAAGGATCACAGCCAGTTATAATTAGCGGTCAGCTATCAGCAAAATAGGTAGTCGCAACCTTTAGGTTGCGCTTCTTACGCAGGCTAAAGCCTGCGGCTACCTATAATCCTGAAAGCGAAGAGGTAATCATGACAGAAAAAGAAAGCAAAATAGACTTTACCTATTACCTGGACATGCTCCGGCGCAGGAAGTGGTATATAATTCCCACTTTTTTTCTTATCCTCGTCGCGGGGCTGATATATTGCCTCGTTGCCCCGAAAACCTATAAGGCCTCTACTACCATAAGTATCATTAGGCAGAGGGTCCCGGAGGCCTTTGTCCATTCCACGGTCACCGCGGATATAGATGAACGGCTCCACTCCATCGGCGAGGAGATATTAAGCCGCACCAGACTGGAGGGGGTTATAACCCAGCTTAATCTCTATCCTGAGGAGCGCAAAAAACTCCCTATGGAGAAAGTAATAGAAAATATACGGATGAGGATCAAACTCGAAATTTCCTCTGCCCAGCAGGCCATGGCCAAACAAGGGGCTACCGCCTTTACCCTTAGTTATGAGGATGAATCACCCCAGACTGCGGCCTTAGTGGCAAATACACTGGCCTCCATGTTCATGGAAGAACACCTGAAATTGCGGGAAGAGCAGGCCGTGGGTACAAGTGAATTCCTGGCTGAGCAACTACAGCAATTGGAAACACAGCTAAAGGAACGTGAGGCAGCCATTGGCGCTTATAAGATGTCCCATATGGGTGAATTGCCGGAACAGAGAGAGGCCACCCTGGCGGTGTTGGCACGGCTTCAGCAGCAACTGGACGCCATCCAGGAGAGTATAAGACGCGCCCAAGACAGAAAGATACTCCTCCAGCAACAGATCGCTACTGAAAAGGAATTTTCACGAACCAGATTAGGACCCGGATCCCCGGGAGAGGCGGGGGTTGACTCTCTTGAACAATTAAAAGAACACCTTGCCGTCCTGGAGTCGAGGTACACGCCCAACCACCCGGATGTCCTTAGGACCAAGAAGCTGCTCGAAAAATGGGGAAAAACAGAGGGTAAAACCGGTGAGAAGGGAGAAGGCCAGGGGGCGATTGAAGGCAACCGGGTCATTGCGAATCTCCAGCAGCAGGTATATGCCGTTGACATGGAGGTAAAGAACCTTCAAATAGAGTCGGACAAGGTAAAACAAAAGATATATGCCTACCAGGGTAGAGTTGAGAATATACCACGGCGGGAGCAGGAGCTTCTTGATCTCCAGAGAAATTATGACAACTTGAGCGCGAGCTATCAAAATCTGGATGCCAAAAAGCTGGAGGCGGAACGGGCCGAGAACCTGGAAAGAAGGCAGAAGGGCGAGCAGTTCCGGATACTTGACCCGGCCCGGGTGCCCCAGATGCCGTCCAAACCCGACATCCCCAGGATACTGGCGATGGTCATATTTGCTGCCCTGGGTGGATCCGTCGGGCTGGCCTTTGGCCGTGAATATATTGATAAGTCGTTTTACCGTCTTGAAGACATAGAATCATTTCTGAATCTGCCGGTACTGGCCGGCATCCCTGTGCTGGTCACGGCTGAGGACATGAAAGTAAAGAAAAAACAAAGGGTTATTGCGATTTCTGTAATAAGCTTTGGAATTGTAGTTACGTCTGTTCTTCTATTCGCCGTAATAAAAAAGTACCCGGGGGCGTTGCTATAGCTATGTACGAGCGTTTCTATTACCTGAATGAAAAGCCTTTTAAGATAACGCCCGATCCCCGTTTTCTCTTTTGGAGCGAAGGCCATAAAGAGGCCCTGGCCCATTTGAGGTACGGGGTGGAGGAGAAAAAAGGGTTTGTAGTTATCACCGGCGATGTAGGCACCGGCAAGACCACATTGTTGCAGGCATTGCTGGCGGGTCTGAAGGATAATATACATTATGCCGCAGTGTCTAATCCCGGCATGAGCGTCGATGATTTTTTGTATTATATAGGCAATGCCTTCGGGCTTTCGGTAGGGACCTTTTCCAAGGCGCAATTTTTGATGAAGTTTTCCGATTTCCTGCACGAATCTGCCTCTCAAGGGAAATATGTCCTCCTTGTTATTGACGAGGCTCATAAGCTATCTGTTGAGCTTTTAGAGGAAATAAGACTCCTTTCTAACTTAGAAACGGCCGAGGAAAAACTATTAAACATCTTTTTGGTTGGTCAACCAGAATTGAACCAGAAGCTCACGGATCCATCCCTTTTGCCCTTGAGACAGCGCATATGCGCTTCTTATCACCTCCTGCCACTGACCAGGGAGGATGTCGGGGAATACCTGAAAAAGCGCCTGCTTGTTGCTGGAGCCAAGTTTAGTAATCTTTTTAAACCTGGCGCTGTACGAGCAATCTACAAATATACAAGGGGATACCCGCGGGCCATTAATATCCTGGCCGACCAGGCCCTACTGACTGGCTTTGTAAGAGGCAAGAAAGAGATTAATACCAGAATAATTAGAGAGGCATCAAAAGACCTGACGCTTCCCGGCGAAAAGAGGCCTCGATTTTTCCCGGCATGGTTGAAGTGGGGAATGGGGGCCGTAGCCGGGGTTATAGCCATTGTATTGTGGGGGATATTTTATTTTTCGTAACTGTTCACCGCAAAGACGCAGGGGCCGCAGGAACACACCCCTGAATCCCCTCTTATTAGAGGGGACTGCCGACGCATAGCGAGTGGTAAAATTCCTTTCTGACAAGGGGGGTAGCTGCGGAGCAGACCGTAAAATTCCCCTCTAGCAAGAGGGGTGCCTGCGTAGCAGGCGGGGTGTGTAAAAAAGGCAAGAAAAACTTAGCGTCCTTTGCGCCTTTGGGGTGAATCATAAGATGAGAAATAGGAGAAGTTATGGGCAAGATATATGACGCCTTGGAGAAATTTAACCGGGAGAAGGTAAAAAGACCGGTCGCAGACACGCCGGGGCGTGTCGCAGATGCGCCGGGGCGTGCTGTACCGGAGGTTTCGGCTGAGATAGAAGTGGCCGAGGAGATGGGTATCGTAGATGCGCCGGGGCGCAATATTGAGATTGAGAGTCTGCCTCTTGCGGATCAGTATGCGGCTTATGGCCTTGACGAGCGGCTGATAACCGTGACCGATCCACAGTCCCTGGCCGCTGAACAATTCAAGATGCTGCGTTCCCGCATACTGCACCCCCGCAATGGCTCTATCCCCAGGACCATAATGGTCGCAAGCGCTATGGAGGAGGAAGGTAAATCACTTATTGCTGCTAATCTGGCTATTAGCATCGCGCAGGGGATTCAGGAGCATGTCTTGCTGGTTGATTGCGACATCCGCAGGCCAGGACAGCACCTTTTATTTAATGTATCCGGTGAGCATGGCCTGAGCGATTATCTGGCTCACGATGCCCCTTTGGAAAATCTCTTCATTAAGACAGACATTAGCAAATTGACTTTGCTGCCCGGCGGTATGCCGCCGCCCAATCCGTCCGAACTCCTGTCCTCAGAGAAAATGGGCCGTTTTATAGAGGAGGTCAAGAATCGTTACCATGACCGTTTCGTAGTCTTTGATACCACTCCGGTTCAGATAACGGCAGAGGTGTCTGTCCTGGCCAAAAGTGTAGACGGCATTCTCATGGTTGTGAGGAGAGGAAAGATAGATCGTGATATAATTAAAAGATCGGTTTCAGTGCTGGGCAGAGATAAAATTATAGGTGTGGCCTTCAACGGGTTCACTCATTTTTCGCGTGAGTATGAGTATTACCGGAGTTATAAGTATCGCGGATGATGAGCCCAATCGCTAACGCCCTCACCATAGACGTGGAAGACTATTTCCAGGTACACGCCTTCTCAAGTGTGATAAATCCTGCAGACTGGGATAACTACGAGTCACGGGTGGAAGGTAATACCTACAGGATCTTAGAGATGTTGAGCAATCCAGATGTTTCGAACAATTTCTACGCTTCGAACAGGTCAAGCAGTCCCGCTAAACGAACAGAAGATAACGTTCAAATCGTTCAACCATTCACGGAAGCGAACTCGCTCGAACGCTCGAACGCTTCGAACGGGTCAAGCGATCCGGTAAGGGCTACTTTCTTCATCCTGGGGTGGATAGCCGAGCGGTATCCGGGGTTGGTCAGAGATATTGCTGAACAGGGGCATGAGGTGGCATCACATGGTTATCGCCATGAACTGGTGACCAACCAGACGCCGGACGAATTTCGGGCGGATGTCGCAAGAACAAAAAAGATACTTGAAGATATAACCGGTGAAGAGGTTATCGGTTACCGCGCCTCCACCTATTCCATTACCAGAAAGAGTTTATGGGCGCTTAAGATTCTGGCGGAAGAAGGATATAAATACGATTCCAGCATCTTTCCCGTGCATCATGATGTCTATGGCTTTCCTGATGCCCCACGATTCCCGTTTAAGGTTTGTCTGAACGGTGACGTTCAGACAGTTCGATCGTTCGCTGCTAAGAACTCGTTTGAACGCGCGAACGACTCAAACGGTTCGAACAATTTGAACGTTTTTAACGCCTCGAACAGCTCGAACGATTCTAACGATTCGAACATCCTTTGGGAGTTTCCCATCTCCACTATCCGGCTTCTTAGACAAAATATTCCTATCGCCGGAGGAGGCTATTTTCGCCTATTTCCCTACTGGCTGGTGAAGCGGTTGCTTGGGCACATCAACAGGACTGAACAAAGACCGTTCATATTCTATTTACACCCCTGGGAATTTGATCCGGGACAGCCAAAAATTGACAATGCCCCGTTGAAATCAAGGGTCCGCCATTATTTGAATCTCGATAAGGTTGAAGGACGATTTAAAACGTTGCTAAGTGATTTTAATTTTGTCCCGATCAGGGATCTGATCGTTTCTTATGGTGAGCATTCAGCTATCAGCCATCGGCTTTCAGCAGATATTCCCCAAGCTGACCGCTGACAAATTATAGTTCTTTCTTAAACTGAGTGGGTAAGAATTATTCCCTCCCCCTTGACGGGGGAGTCTAAAATATACCCTCCCCCTTGACGGGGGAGGGTTAGGGTGGGGGTGATTACCCCTTGAAGAAATTAACTGAGTTGGGAAAAATTCTAAGGAAAAGACCGACAGATGCTGAGCAATTACTCTGGAGACATTTGAGAATGAAGCAGATGGAAGGATTGAAATTCAGGAGACAACAGCCGGTTGATAAGTATATTGTTGATTTTGTCTGCTTTGAAATATGATGACCTCGTAAAAAGTCATGCAGCTGTTTTAAGATCAAACTGAGAGCCAAGTGCAAATGAGGTCAGAATATTTTTAAATTGGCCCCAGGTAGTTTCAGTTTGCTCTTTGAAAACAAGA
>DSAQ01000197.1 GCA_011046395.1 Pseudomonadota bacterium | reverse complement strand
ATGTTGATGTTGCATATGTTTTCTATCACGGGACAACATGAAAGTCAAGACAAAAATGCAATAAAATAATATTATTTCAAATACTTAAGCTAAAAACGACTTTTTACGAAACCATCATATTTGACAAGCTATGCATTTTTTATGTGTAGTTTTTAAGTCGCAGAGATCGCAGGGATAAAAATTACTAAATTGTCTCTGAGCCTTCTGAGTCTCTGTGGCAATTTAAAATTTTTAAAGGCCCGGGCTTGAAGATAAAGGTACATGACATCCCCCAGGAAGGGTTGACTTACCATGTCGAATACGGGGGAGAGATTCTACAGGATATAACTCAGGTACAAGAGCCGATCGCAGTTAATATAAAGATTGAACGGGCGAGACGCACTGTCCGGGTCAAGGGTGATATTAAGGCCAGGCTATTACTTAATTGCAGTCGTTGCCTGGAAGATTTTGCATGGTCGTTGGCGGATGAATTCGATTTCCTGTTGATGTTACCCCCCAGCGAAAAGAGTTATCCTGAAATCGAGCTTTCACCTGAAGATATGGACATCTCTTTTTTTGACGGGGAGACCGTGGATGTGGCGCAGATTGCAGCCGAGCAGATATTCTTGCAGATGCCTATTAAGCCTCTCTGTCATGAGGAATGTAAGGGTCTGTGCCCGCATTGTGGCGTCAATCTAAATCTTGTCTCATGCGACTGCCGGGCAGAGGCGACTTCCTCGCCATTTGAGGCGTTGAGAGATATAAAGCTCAAAGATCGATCATAAAAACAAGGAGAATTTAATATGGGATTACCGAAAAGAAGACATTCAAGGTCAAGGAGCGGAAAGCGGCGGGCCCAGCAGGGTTTGGTACTGCCCAGTCTTTCTGCTTGCCCGCAGTGCCAGGAACCCAAGTTGCCGCACCGTGTTTGCCCCCACTGCGGCACTTATAAGGGCCGGACCTTAATCGAAGTAACCGAATAATAACCATATAACCAACTATGATAAGAGTAGCTGTTGATGCCATGGGGGGCGACCATGCCCCTTCAGTGGTCATAGAAGGAGCCGCTCAGGCTATAAGGGAAAGGCCTCTTTCCATCATTCTGGTTGGCCAGGAAAATCTATTAACTCAAGAAATTGAGCGTCTCGGGGCCAGATCGGGTCATTTTATCATACAAAATGCCGCAGAAGTTGTGGGCATGGATGAATCGCCTTCTGAGGCCTTGAAGAAGAAGAAAAATTCTTCTATCCGGGTGACGTTCGAGATGGTGGGTCAGGGCCGGGCCGATGCAGCTGTCAGCGCCGGAAATTCCGGTGCCACGCTGGCTACGGCCAGTTTTGTGCTGGGAAGACTGGAAGGGGTGGAACGGCCAGCTATTGCCGGTGTCCTTCCTACTCTAAAGGGACCGACGGTGATGATCGATGCCGGGGCCAATGTGGACTGTAAGCCCCATCATCTTCTCCAATTTGGTATAATGGGCGCGGTGTTTTCCCAGGGCATTTTGGGGGTATCCAATCCGCGTGTAGGTCTGATGAGTATAGGCGAAGAGGGTGCAAAGGGGAATCTGGTAGTAAAAAAGGCGCATGAGCTTTTTCGCGCAAGCTCACTCAACTTTATAGGTAACATGGAAGGAAGGGACGTCTATAGAGGCGGCGTAGATGTTATTGTCTGTGATGGTTTTGTCGGTAATGTCTCGTTGAAGTTAAGCGAAGGTCTGGCCGAGGCCATCAGTCTTATGCTCAAGGCCGAGATAGAAAAGAGCTTTTGGGCCAAAGCAGGTTATTTGTTGTGCAGAAGCGCCTTTCGCAGGTTTAAGAAGAAGGTAGATTATGCAGAGTACGGGGGAGCTCCCCTTCTGGGTATAAATGGCATCGGAATTATTGCCCATGGGCGATCTTGTCCCCGGGCGATCAAAAATGCCATTTTGATGGCTGCTGAGCTTGTATCACAGAAGCTGAACGAACACCTCCTTTCCAATTTAAGAAACAGCGGGGACTTGCAGGCCCTGGGCAGGCGGCGGGTCGTATCTAACAGGTAATACAGGAATAGGAAAATCTGGGGAGAATTTTATTTTGGTACACACAGTTATTATCGGCACAGGTTGTCACGTGCCGGCGAGGGTATTGACTAACCAGGATCTGGAAAAGATGGTCGATACCTCTGACGAATGGATTACTACGCGTTCGGGAATAAAAGAACGCCGCATCTCCTCTAAGGATGAACCCTGTTCCTTCCTGGCCACGCAGGCGGCTAAGAAGGCCCTGGATATGGCGCAGGTTAAGGCCGCAGAATTGGATATGATTATTGTCTGTACCTTGACGCCGGATATGCTAATGCCCACGGCCGCCTGTTTGGTACAGAAAAATCTTGGGGCAGAAAAGGCAGCGGCCTTTGATCTGTCCGCGGCGTGTTCCGGTTTCCTTTATGGCCTGGCTACAGCCGACAATTTTATCCGGAACAATATCAGTCTGAAAATACTGGTTATCGGGGCTGAAGTCCTCTCCTGCCGCGTCAATTGGAAAGATAGAAATACGAGCGTCCTTTTCGGGGATGGGGCCGGAGCAGTGGTGGTAACCGGTCGTAACGGAAAGCGGGGTATCCTCTCCAACCATCTGCACGCCGACGGCACCCTGTGGAAACTTTTACATATACCGGGAGGCGGGTGCGTATCGCCACCCTCCCGCCAGATGCTGGACGACAATCTGCAGTACATTCACATGCAGGGGCGTGATGTATTTAAACTCGCCGTAAGGGCCATGGAGGAGTCCGCCCGGGAGGCTCTGGAATCCAATAACTTATCTCCGCAGGATATAGACCTTTACATCCCTCATCAGGCCAATATGCGAATTATTAACAGCATCGCTGAACGCCTGCAAATACCCCGGGAAAAGGTCTATGTTAATATCCATAAATATGGCAATACATCGGCCGCCACCATTCCCATTGCCCTGGATGAGGCCAACCGTGAAGGGCGCATCAAGGAAGGGGATCTGGTAATGCTCAATGCCTTCGGGGGAGGTTTCACCTGGGGGGCCTCGCTGATTAGATGGTGAAAGATATTAATGAAAGGGTGACTTCCTATGGATTATTTCCTGACTGACGAGCAGAAGATGATTGTGGATCTGGCGCGCAAGATAGCCGAAGAAAAGGTTGTGCCCGTGCGTGCGGAACTGGATGAAAAAGAGGAATTTCCCCGGAAAATAATGGAAGACCTGGGGAAGGCAGATCTCTTCGGAATCTATATTCCGGAAAAATATGGTGGATTTGGTGGAGGATGCTTTGAAAACTGTCTGGCTGTGGAACAACTTGGGCGCGCTTGCATTGGCGTAGCCACAACTTTTGCCGCCAGCGGCCTGGGGGCCTTTCCCATCCTTTTTTTTGGCAGCGAAGAGCAAAAGCAGAAATATCTGCCGGAGATCGCCAGTGGCCGAAAATTGGCCGCCTTCGGCCTGACGGAGGCCGGGGCAGGAAGCGATGCCGGAGGCATCCGCACCACGGCGACGAAAGACGGCGATGACTATATTCTAAATGGAACCAAGCAGTGGATCACCAACGGCGGTGAGGCCGATATCTATACGATAATCGCCTTAACGGATCGGGGGAAAGGGGCGCGGGGAGCAAGCGCCTTTATTGTAGAGAAAGGGGAGACCGGGTTTAGCTTCGGGAAAAAGGAAAAGAAGATGGGGCTTCGGGCCTCATCTACACGGGAACTTATATTTCACCATTGCCGCATCCCAAAAAGCCGGCTTATTGGCCGTGAAGGCATGGGCTTTATAGTAGCCATGAAGATCCTTGATCTGGCCAGGCCGGGCATCGGAGCCCTGTCCGTCGGCCTGGCGCAAGGGGCATTGGATGCCGCTGTGCAGTATGCCAAAGAGCGGGTACAATTCGGTCATCCCATAATCTCATTCCAGGCCGTGCAACATATGCTGGCGGATATGGCTACCCAGACGGAGGCGGGCCGGGCCCTGGTCTATGCCGTGGCCAGATATATAGACAGTAATCCCAAGGATATAAGTAAGGTCTCGGCTATGGCCAAGCTTTTTCCCAGTGATGTGGCCATGCAGGTGACCACTGATGCGGTCCAGGTCTTTGGTGGCTATGGTTACATGAAGGACTATCCCGTGGAGAAGATGATGCGGGATGCCAAAATCCTTCAGATTTATGAAGGAACCAACCAGATCCAACGTAGTGTCATTGGCCAGGCCCTGAATAAGGAATATAACCGCGCTAAGTAACGCTCAAAGCTGAAGGCTGAAAGCCAAAAAGAATGACAAAGTTCAAAGCTCAAAGTTCAAAACGTCATTCGTCACTGGTCATTAGTCATTGGTTAAGTCTGGAAGATGGATCGCTTTTACCAGTGACAAATGACTGCTGACTAATGACTAGTTCCCGCCGCGCTGCGCGCGTTGGGAACGGTCTTCGGCGGATCCGAGTTAGGATTTAGAATTAGGGATTTACTTGAGGAGAAATATTAAATGAACATCGTAGCCTGCATAAAACAGGTTCCAAATTCGGCCTATGTCCGCATTGATCCTGGGACCAAAGCCCTGGTACGGGAGGGGGTAGAAAGTATTGTCAATCCCTATGATATGCACGCCCTTGAGGCCGGATTGAGTCTTAAAGAACGTTGTGGAGGGAAGGTAACGGTATTAACCATGGGCCCGCCCCAGGCTGAAGCAGCGCTCAGGGAGGCCCTTTCTTGCGGCGCTGATGAGGCCGTGCTCCTTTCCGATCGGGCCTTTGCCGGTTCTGATACCTGGGCTACTACCTATATCCTCTCTCTGGGCATTAAAAAGATTGGCCATTTTGATTTGATTATTTGCGGGAAACAGGCTATAGATGGGGATACAGCTCAGGTCGGCCCCGGTCTGGCCGAGCGTTTAAATATTCCTTATGTTACCTATGTGCGGCGGATAGAATTTGTAGAAAACGGTACTATGCGTGTGCAAAGGCTAATGGACGATGGATACGATGTGCTTGACCTACCCCTACCGGCTCTTTTAACCGTGGTCAAGGAGCTCAATGAGCCTCGTCTTCCTTCGCTTAAGGCCAAAATAAGGGCTAAGAATCAGCAGATTCCCATCTATGGAGCCAAAGAGCTTGGTGCTGATGAAAAGAAGATCGGTCTGGCTGGATCATTTACCGAGGTAACCGAGATTTTTGCCCCGAAATGGGATAGAAAACGCCTAATAATCGAAGGCCCGGTCGAGGAGCAGGTAGAGGCTTTGCTTAAAAATATTAAAGACATGAGGCACTAAATATCAATATATGAGCATAAAAATAGACCAGGATAAATGCACTGGTTGCGGAACTTGCCTTGAATCCTGCCCCTACGAGGCTATTACTCTGGAAAATGGCATAGCCAGAGTTGGCGAGTCCTGTGTCCTTTGTGGGATCTGTGCGGATAACTGTGAGGCTGGAGCTATTATTATTGAACGCGCTCAGGATATGGCCGGGGAAGACCTTCAGTCCTGCCGTGGCGTGTGTATTTTTGCCGAGCAGGGATATGGAAAGATACACTCCGTCTCCTATGAACTTCTTGGTGTCGGTCGGCAGTTGGCTGACGATCTGGGGGTAGAATTAGCCGCAGTCTTGTTAGGTCACAATGTCATGGATATGGCGGATGAACTGGCCGCCTATGGAGCTGATAAGATATATGTGATCGATCAGCCAGAACTTACCTGTTACAGTGATGATGCCTATGGTAATGTCATGGTGGATGTTATCCGGCAGTATCGGCCGGAGATCTTCCTGGGAGGGGCTACAGCTATCGGTCGCTCACTTGTTCCCCGCGTGGCTACCGTGCTTGGCGTCGGCCTGACCGCAGATTGCACAGCACTGTCTATACGTAAAGAAGACCGGCTGTTACTCCAGACCCGACCGGCCTTTGGCGGGAATGTTATGGCTACAATTGTCTGCCCCAGATCGCGGCCTCAGATGGCCACAGTCCGGCCCAGGGTGATGAAGAAGGGAAATTACACCCCGGGTCGGAGGGCCGAGGTCATTCCTGTTACTCCTGGCCCGGACCGGGTGCGTTCCCGTGTACGCCTGGTAAATTCGGTTAAGGAAGAAGCTGACTTGGTCAATCTGGCAGAGGCTGATGTTATAGTCACCGGAGGAAGGGGCCTTAAAAACGCAGAAAATTTTGCCTTGCTGCATGACCTGGCCAGACAACTGGGCGGTGCCGTTGGAGCCACGCGGGCCGCAGTGGATGAGGGATGGATATCTTATGCCCATCAAATAGGACAGACCGGGAAGACCGTTAGTCCCAAACTTTATATCGCCTGCGGGGTGTCGGGAGCGGTACAGCATTTAGTAGGTATGCAATCTTCAGAGATCATTGTAGCTATTAACAGTGATCCTGGCGCCCCTATCTTTGATGTAGCTACCTATGGTATAGTCGGAGATCTCTTTGAGATTGTTCCGGCACTAACCAAGAGATTGAAGGAGTTATCGAACTCATGAGCTTCCAGGGGAAGGTGGCGATAATCACAGGTGGATCAAGAGGCATTGGCCGGGCCATAGCCCTGCGTCTGGGAGGCCTCGGCGCGAGGGTGTTCGTAAATTATGCGGCCAATGAAAAGGCGGCCCTCGAAGTTAAAGAGGCCATCCAAAAAAGTGGCGGTACAGCCAGTATTCATTGTTTTAATGTCTCTTCTTATCAAGTGGTGCAGGATTTCTTCGGCCAGGTGCTCGAGGAATTGGGACGTATAGATATACTGGTAAATAATGCGGGTGTTACCTGCGATGGTTTGCTGGTACGCATGAAGGAAGAAGACTGGGACCGTGTCCTAGACGTCAACCTAAAGGGCGCCTTTAATTGTATCCGTGCTGTGGCCAAGGCCATGATGAAACAACGGACCGGCCGTATAATTAATATCTCTTCTGTAATCGGGGCCGTGGGCAATGCCGGCCAGGCCAATTATGCCGCTTCTAAGGCCGGACTGATGGGGCTCACCCGCTCCGTAGCCAAGGAACTGGCCCCGCGCGGTATCTGTGTAAATGCTATAGCCCCGGGTTATATTGAAAGTGATATGACCGCAGCTATCCCCGAGGAGATAAAAAAGTCTTTATCCGCCCAGATACCTTTGGGCAGGCTGGGTACACCCGAAGATATAGCTGATGTAGTGGAATTTCTGTCCTCAGATAAGGCCGGTTACATAACCGGACAGGTCATACATGTGAATGGCGGCATGTTTATGGGATAAATTTATCCTTATTAATATTCGAAAATACAGGGAGGAGAAAAAAATATGTCTGTGCAGGATCAGGTAATGGAGATTATTGCTAATCAGTTGAGCGTAGCTAAAGAGGAGGTTACACCTCAGGCCTCTTTTGTTGACGATCTCGGTGCCGATTCATTAGACCTGGTAGAGCTGGTAATGGCTATGGAGGAGAAATTTAGCATCGACATCGCGGACGAAGATGCGGAGAAGATGAAGACTGTCCAGGATGCCGTCAATTATATCCAGGCACAGCAGAAATAATAAATTAAACTGCCCGGCAATCAGCGGTCTTTTTTGACTTATTTGTCCCGGCTGACTGCTGGCAGCCGAAGGCTGAATGCTTACAGGTGGAGTGGTGTCTTGAAGCGAAGAGTGGTGGTTACTGGTTTGGGGTTGATTACTCCCCTTGGTATCGGGGTAAAAGAATCCTGGCCGGCGGTATTGGCAGGAAAATCCGGAGTAGGAGAGATCACACGCTTTGATACCAGGGATTTTTCTACAAAGATCGCGGCGGAAGTTAAAGGCTTTAATCCTGAAGACTTTATACCCAAGAAGCTGATCAGACGCATGGATTTGTTCATCCAATACGGCATTGCTGCGGCCACTATGGCCATTGAAGATGCCAATCTGGTCATCAGTGAGGGGAATGCAACCCGCGTGGGGGTGCTCACCGGTAGCGGCCTCGGCGGATTGGGGACAATCGAAGAATATCACGGGGTCCTTTCAAGTGAAGGCCCACGGCGAGTTACACCGTTTTTCATTCCCATGGTTATCCCTAATATGGCCTGTGGCCATATATCAATACTCTATGGTGCCAAAGGGCCCAATATCTCCGTGACTACGGCCTGCGCGGCCGGCTCGCATGCTATAGGCGAGGCGTTTAGGATAATTCAGAGTGGTGCGGCAGATGTTATGATCTGCGGGGGTGTGGAATCGGTAATTACCCCGCTTACAGTGGCTGGTTTTGGCGCTATGAAGGCCCTCTCAGCCCGAAATGATGACCCTGCCGTAGCCTCCAGGCCTTTTGAAAAAGACCGGGATGGATTTATTATCGGCGAAGGTAGCGGTATCATTATCTTAGAAGACCTCGATACTGCCTTAAATCGCGGGGCAAAAATATATGCGGAGATCGTTGGATATGGCTTAAATAGCGATGCCTACCACATGACCGCACCTGCACCGAGCGGGGAAGGCGCAGCCAGATGTATGCAGCTCGCCCTGGATGATGCCGGCCTTTCTCACCAGGACATTGATTATATCAATGCCCATGGCACATCGACCTCCCTTAACGATTTTATGGAAACTTTAGCTATAAAGAGCGTATTTAAGGAACTAAGCAAAGGTATCCCGGTCAGTTCGACCAAGTCTATGACCGGCCATCTTTTGGGCGGGGCTGGTGGCGTTGAGGCTGTTTTCTGTATCTTGTCTATTGTAGATGGTGTGGTGCCCCCGACTATAAACTATGTAACGCCGGATCCGGAGTGCGACCTGGACTACGTGCCCAACCAGGCACGCAAGGTAGAAGTCAAGACAGCCATGTCTAATTCCTTTGGGTTCGGAGGCACAAACGCCGTTATCATCTTTAAAAAATTCGAGGAATAAAATGGAAGTGGCCTTGGGTTGTGACCATGGCGGCTATGCCTTAAAAGAGCCCATAAGGCAATATTTGGCGTCAAAGGGTATCTCGTGCCGTGATGTAGGCACCGATAGCGAAGACTCAGTTGACTATCCTGTTTATGGGATGAAAGTTGCTCAACTGGTCTCCAGTGGCGGATGCCAACGCGGGATTTTGATCTGCGGCAGCGGAATAGGCATGTCTATTGTGGCCAATCGCCTGGCGGGGGTCCGGGCCGCCCTGTGCCATGACATTTACACGGCACGCCTGAGCCGACAGCATAACGATGCCAACGTATTGGTCCTGGGGGCCAGGGTTATTGGCCCGGGGCTGGCCCTGGAGATCGTTAAGACGTGGTTTGAAACGGGGTTTGAAGGTGGCCGACATAAAAGACGTATTGATTTGATTGATAAGTTGGCCGGGAAAGGGAAGCCCAAGGCTTAAGCCTGAAAGCACAAAGCTCATAGCTGAAAGCTGAAAGCCCAAAGGTTATTTGTTAATCGTTAATCGGATAGCTAATAACCAATAACTAATAACCAATGACTAGTGAAATGTTGATTCTCCGCTTACAGCGGACGATGGTTAGGGGTTATAAAGAGCATGTCGTCTTTGAAAAATACCGATCCTGAGATATACAACGTTCTCCAACTTGAACTTGAGAGGCAGACCCATAAGCTGGAGATGGTGGCCTCAGAAAATTTTGTCAGTGAAGCTGTCCTGGAGGCACAAGGAAGTATTTTAACGAACAAGTATGCCGAGGGTTATCCGGGCCGGCGTTACTACGGTGGCTGCAAGTACGTAGATATAGCCGAGAATTTAGCCATAGAACGGGCCAAAGAGATATTTGGCGCTGAATACGCTAATGTCCAGGCCCACTCCGGTACTCAGGCTAACATGGCTATCTATTTCGGGTTTCTTGAGCCCGGCGATACAGTATTAGGTATGAATCTGGCGCATGGCGGCCATTTATCCCATGGTAGCCCGGTGAATTTTTCCGGCCGGTTTTATAATATTGTCTCGTACGGGGTCAGCAGAGAAGGCGAGACCATAGATTATGAAGAGTTAAGAAAACTGGCCCTTCAATATAAACCGAAGATTATTATTGCCGGGGCCAGTGCCTATCCGAGGATAATTGATTTTGCCGCTTTTCGTTCGATTGCGGATACAATTGGAGCCTATCTCATGGTGGATATGGCCCATATCGCCGGCCTGGTCGCGGCCGGGGTACATCCTTCACCGGTACCCCATGCCGATTTTGTCACCTCGACCACCCATAAGACACTGCGGGGGCCGCGGGGAGGTCTTATTCTGGCCAGGGGAAAATATGGAAAAAAGCTCAACAGCCAGATATTCCCGGGTATCCAGGGCGGGCCGCTTATGCACACTATTGCGGCCAAGGCGGTGGCCTTCAAGGAGGCATTAAGTCCCTCCTTTAGATCCTATCAGGAACAGATTGTGAAAAATGCCCGGACCCTGGCCACGGTTCTTCAGCAGGATAGTTACCGTTTAGTCTCCGGAGGTACAGACAACCACCTTATGCTAGTTGACTTGACTGTCCAGGGAATAACCGGTAAAGACGCAGAAATGGCCCTGGATGAAGCTGGTATTACGGTGAATAAAAATGCCATTCCCTTCGATACAAAAGGGCCGCAGATAACAAGCGGCATACGCATTGGGACGCCGGCCGTAACCAGCCGGGGCATGAGAGAAGAAGAGATGATTACTATAGGTCGTCTTATGACGCGTGTCCTGAGCAATCTGGATAGTGAGAAGGTGCGCCGGGAGGTACAGCAGGAAGTGCGCAGCCTTTGTGAGCGGTTTCCATTATATCCGGGCCTGTGGTCCGCATACGGCGGGCAGAAAAGGGGCTGAAGATGAGCAGGCCGTCATGGGAAGAATACTTTATGAACATTGCCTATCTTGTGGCCGAACGATCCACCTGCCTGCGGCGCAAGGTAGGGGCAGTCCTGGTTAAAGACAAACGCATCCTGGCCACGGGTTACAACGGAGCCCCTTCCAGTCTTAAACATTGCCTGGATATAGGTTGTCTGCGCGAAAAAGAAGGCATCCCCTCTGGTGAACGACACGAACTCTGCCGCGGACTGCATGCTGAACAGAATGTGATTATCCAGTCCGCATATCACGGCATATCCATCGCTGACTCCACTATCTTTTGTACGAATCTCCCCTGCGTTATCTGCACCAAAATGTTAATCAACGCCGGCGTCAAATGTATTTTTTACCGTGAAGGTTATGCGGATACTCTTTCTCGAGATATGCTGGCAGAGGCCGGCATTAACTTGATCCAAATCTAACAGACACACGGAGGCCTTTCCAAAATGAAATGCCCCTTTTGTGGACACGTGGAAGACAAGGTAATCGACTCCCGGGTCAGCAAAGATAATCTGGTTATCAGGCGCCGTAGGGAGTGTTTTCGCTGTCAGAGCCGGTTTACAACCTATGAGCGGGTTGAAGAATTTATGCCCCTTGTAGTAAAAAAAGACGGGCGGCGGGAGCCCTTTAATCGTACGAAGGTTGTCGAAGGGCTGAAAAAAGCCTGTGAGAAAAGGCCGATTAGCATTAATCTAATCGAGGAATTTGTGGATGGCCTGGAAAAAACCTTGCAAGAAATGGGGGAGAAGGAGATCCCGGGCTCGGTTATTGGAGAAAAAGTCATGGCCAAATTGCGCGAATGGGATGAAGTGGCTTACGTTCGATTTGCCTCGGTGTACAAGCAATTTAAGGACCTGGACGAGTTCATGATCGAACTAAAGGGTTTACTGGCCAATCGCAAGGAAAAAGAGGAAAAATAGTTGGCAGAAAACGCTGACGAAAAATATATGCGGATCGCGTTAAACCTTGCCTCAAAGGGGCGGGGACGTACCTCGCCTAACCCCTTAGTCGGAGCGGTTGTTGTCAAGGATAATAGAATAGTCGGACAGGGATACCACGAAAAGGCAGGAGAACCCCATGCGGAAATCAACGCCATTACCACCGCGGGCAAACGAACGCAGAGTAGTACCCTGTATATAAATCTTGAGCCATGCAATCACCATGGCCGGACGCCTCCCTGTACACAGGCGATCTTGACAGCAGGGATACGCCGGGTCGTCATTGGCATGCGTGATCCCAATCCCGATGTAAGGGGAGGTGGGATCGAATTTCTGCAGTCGCACGGAGTGAAAGTAGAATACGGCATCTTAGAAAAAGAGTGCCTTCGTCTAAATGAGGCCTTTATTAAGTATCTCACGGAAAAAAGGCCCTTTGTTATCATGAAGGCGGCGGCCAGTATGGATGGCAAGATTGCTACTCGAAGTGGAGATGCCAGATGGATTACCGGTGAAAAGGCCCGCCGTTTTGTGCACTGTCTGAGAAATGAGGTTGACGCTATCCTGGTAGGTGCTGGAACAGTTTTAAAAGACGATCCCATGTTAACTACACGGCTTGGACAAAAAAGGGGAAGGGATCCGCTGCGGGTAATACTGGACTCCGGGCTAAAAATTCCTCTTACCGCCAGGATCTTTAACTTAGACTCATCTGCGCCAACTCTCGTAGCTACATCTCACAATGCCCCCGAGAGCAAAAAAAAGCGTCTCATAGAAAAGGACGTAGAAGTAATTGCGGTTTCTACTAACCAAAGCGGCTTGGACCTTACAGAGTTGTTGAGTAAATTAGGCAAGAGAGGTATATTAAGCGTACTTATTGAAGGCGGGGGAACCGTCTTTGGTTCAGCTATACAGTCCAGGCTGGTGGATAAATTTTATCTCTTTTATGCACCGATTATTATCGGAGGCACAAAGGCCGTGGACATGGTGGGTGGAGAAGGGATAAATCATATAGCAGGCGCCCTCCGGCTCAGGGATATGAAGATAAGAAAGATTGGAGAAGACCTTTTAGTCGAGGCCTATCCGGCCTGAGGCTGACCGTAGGCCGGCTAATTGAGAGTAAAGTTATAGGTTGAGAAATGTTCACCGGAATCGTAGAGACCCTGGGTACCATAAGAAAAAAGGCCTCTTCCGGGCAGGGGCTGAGACTTACGATCGAGGCCGATACAAAGTGGTCTGACCTGATGCCGGGAGAAAGTATCGCCGTGAACGGGGCCTGTCTGACGGTGGCAGACTTATCTGGTTCAGCATTTACCGTAGATGTCTCGCCGGAGAGCATCCGCCGGACCACCATGGGCCGCATCAATGCAGGCGATAAGGTGAACCTGGAAAGGGCATTAAGGTCCACAGATCGCTTAGGCGGTCATATCGTGACCGGACATATAGATGCGACAGGCGTTATTTTGAGCCGGCAGGAGCAGGCCGCCTTTACCCTGTTTTCTATCCAGATTCCGAAGGGATTCGCCAAATACGTGATAGAGAAGGGCTCCATTGCCGTAGATGGTATCAGTCTTACAGTAAACGATTGCCATGATTCGTCTTTCTCTGTATCTATCATCCCCTTTACCGCCCGGCACACCACTATGGGCCAGCGAAAAACGGGCGATGTCGTTAATATCGAATTTGATATTATTGGTAAGTATGTGGAAAAATTGCTCTTAAGGGGTCGGGAGGATAAGGCCAAGGATGTAAAGAAGGGCAGGATCAGCACGGAATTTTTGGCTAAACATGGGATTGTCTAAGCAAACTAAGGAGATAACAAAATGCCTATAAGTACCATTGAAGAGGCCCTGGAGGATATCAGGGCCGGGAAGATGGTCATCCTGGTCGATGATGAGGACCGGGAAAACGAGGGTGATCTGACCATGGCGGCCGAAAAGGTTACCCCGGAGGCCATTAATTTCATGGCCCGTTATGGCCGGGGTCTGATCTGTCTTTCTCTCACTCAAGAAAAGATCGAACAGTTGCAAATTCCTATGATGACCGGCCATAACACATCCCCTTTTCGAACTGCCTTCACTGTATCCATAGAAGCAAAACGGGGGGTAACTACCGGAATCTCTGCGGCAGACCGCGCCACAACCATACTTACCGCCATCGCCGACGACGCCGGCCCTGATGATCTGGTTATGCCAGGCCATGTTTTCCCACTAAGATCACGCAAAGGCGGCGTTCTAGTACGGACCGGCCAGACCGAAGGTTCTGTGGATCTGGCCAGGCTGGCCGGATTGAAACCGGCCGGTGTCATCTGCGAAATCATGAAAGATGACGGCACCATGGCCCGTCTCCCTGATCTGGAGATATTCGCGACAGAATACAACCTCAAGATCGTTGCCGTCCGTGATATAATAGAATATCGACTCAGAAACGAGAGTTTTGTGCATCGAGCAGCAACTACGGTTCTCCCTACCCTCTACGGCGGGGAATTTACGGCCATAGCCTACACCAATGACATAGATAGTAGCGAGCACCTGGCCCTGCTCAAGGGTGAGATTAACCCTGAAGATGAAGTCCTGGTGCGTGTCCATTCCGAATGTCTTACAGGAGACGTATTCGGGTCCCTCCGTTGCGATTGCGGTAAACAATTGCAGATCGCCATGAAAATGGTGGAGAGGGAAGGGAAGGGAGTCATACTTTACATGGCCCAGGAAGGTCGGGGCATAGGCCTGGTCAATAAAATTAAGGCTTACGCCCTGCAGGATCAAGGACGGGATACGGTAGAAGCTAATTTGGAACTAGGCTTTAAAGCCGACCTCAGGGACTACGGCATAGGCGCACAGATACTGCGCGACCTGGGTGTCCGCAAAATGAGGTTACTGACCAATAACCCCAAGAAGATTATTGGCCTGGAAGGATATAAACTTAAGGTTACAGAAAGGGTGCCCATCGAAGTCCCTCCTGGTAAAGAGAATATTCGTTACCTCAAGACCAAAGAGAAAAAGATGGGGCATATATTGAATCTTGATTAAAATGTTAAGCGTTCAGCGGTCAGCAATCAGCAGGGAGATTGGTTGAAAAAATTCAATAAATTTTAAACAAGAGGGAAGAAACATGGCCAGGGTATTTGAAGGTAAGGTACGAGCCGAAGGGCTCAAAATAGCCATTATCATCAGTCGATTTAATGACTTTATCGGTGAACGCCTTATGGGCGGGGCCATGGATGCATTGTTGCGTCACGGGGCAAGCGAAAAGGATATTGATATATACAAGGTTCCAGGGGCCTTTGAGATTCCGCTGGTGGCCAAAAAAGCGGCTATTACCGGTAAATATGATGTTGTAATCTGCCTGGGCGCTGTCATTAGAGGGGCAACGCCACATTTTGAATATGTCAGCGCCGAAGTCTCCAAAGGAATCGCCCAGGTATCTCTGGAGACCGGTGTTCCCTTGGCTTTTGGTATTCTTACCACGGACACCATTGAGCAGGCCATTGAACGTGCCGGAACTAAAGCAGGCAACAAGGGATGGGACGCGGCCCTGGCCGCTATTGAAATGGTCAATCTTCTTAAGACTATTCACCGCAAAGACACAAAGGAAACCTAAGATAATAAAAATAGTTGATGTTCCTTAAGGCCTTGCGTTTTTGCGCCTTGGCAGCGGACTGTTACGACTGCCGGAACCTCTTTGAAAGACTTATTGTATGGGCATTCGCCGGAAGGCACGAGAAAGCGTTCTCCAAATATTGTACGAAATGGACCTGACCGGGTTGGGGGCAGAAAAGGCGATGGCCGCCTTTTGCTCTTCATTTAAGATTCCGGAGCAGGCACATGATTTCTGCTTACGGCTGGTTACAGGTGTCGAGACCCATCGGGAACAAATAGATACTTTAGTTAATGAGCATTCTGAGCACTGGCGGCTGAATCGGATGTCGCGAGTGGATCGGAATATCTTGCGGCTGGCTGCATTTGAACTTTTGTATTGTGACGACATCCCCCCTAAGGTAACTATCAACGAGGCAGTAGAACTGGGTAAAAAATTTGGGACCGAAGACTCCGGTCCTTTTATAAATGGAATACTGGACGCCATCTACGACGCCAAGATAAAAAAGCTCATAGCTGGTAGCTGATGCTCATAGCGATCAGCCAAGAGCCATGCGCCATGAACATTGTCAGGGTGGGAGTGATAAAACTTAGCTATGACAGAAGTACAAGCGAATAACTACGCCTTTCAAGAAATAGAGACGCGCTGGCAGGCGTATTGGAAAGCGAATAAGACTTTTAAGGCCAAAGCAGACGGTACAAAGGATAAATTTTATCTCCTTGAAATGTTCCCTTATCCCTCAGGCAGGATTCATATGGGGCATGTCCGCAACTATACCATAGGGGATGTCTTTGCGCGCTACAAGCGGATGAGAGGCTATAACGTACTCCATCCCATGGGCTGGGATGCCTTTGGGCTTCCGGCAGAAAATGCAGCCATAAAACATAAAATTCATCCGGCCCGGTGGACATACGAGAACATCGATTATATGCGTTCTCAGTTGCAAAAAATGGGATTTAGTTATGACTGGGATCGGGAGATTGCCACCTGCGATCCCGGCTACTATCGTTGGGAACAGCTATTTTTTATCCAGATGCACAAGAAGGGGCTGGCATATCGCAGGGAATCTCCGGTTAACTGGTGTGAAAAATGCGGCACGGTCCTGGCTAACGAACAGGTCGTGGGAAGTGGTGTCTGCTGGCGCTGCGACACGCCGGTTACTACGCGCCGGTTGAAGCAGTGGTTCTTTAGAATCACGGCTTACGCCGAGGAGCTGCTGGCGGAATGTGACCGTCTCACCGGCTGGCCTGAAAAAGTGGTTACCATGCAAAAAAACTGGATCGGTAAGAGTGAAGGGGCCGAGATCCACTTTCCTGTTGAGGGGTCTGATAAAAAGATAACGGTATTTACCACCCGGCCGGACACCGTGTTTGGAGCCACTTTTATGAGCCTGGCGGTTGACCATCCGTTAGTCCTTGAACTTTCCCGTAGCGCCTCCCGGGAGGCCGCTGTGCTAGCCTTTGTAGAAAAAGAGAATCGTGAAAAAAGATTGCGTATCGGAGGCGAAGACTTTGAGAAGGAAGGCGTCTTTACGGGGGCCTATTGTTTGAATCCCCTTACCGGCCGGCGTATGTCCATATTTGCGGCCAATTTTGTTTTAATGGAGTATGGGTCCGGCGCGGTCATGGCCGTACCGGCACACGATCAGCGTGATTTTGAATTTGCCCGCAAGTACGGTCTGGACGTTGTGGTGGTTATTCAACCGCCGGGAGATAAACTCTCCCCTGGAAATATGACTGAAGCCTATGTCGAAGAAGGCACAATGGTCAACTCCGGTCAATTTAACGGCATGAACAGCAACGAGGCTAAAGAGGCTATCGTCCGCCATCTTGAAGCAACCGATCTGGGTAAAAAGGCGGTAAGTTACCGGCTGCGGGACTGGGGGATCTCCAGACAGCGCTACTGGGGCGCGCCGATACCTATTATTTACTGTGATACATGTGGCGCTGTGCCCGTACCGGAAAAGGATCTGCCGGTTGTACTTCCCCTGGATGCCGAAATAGATGAGACCGGACGCTCACCTCTTCCCCGGCTCAGTTCCTTTGTCAACACCACGTGCCCTTCCTGCGGCCAGGCCGCCCGCCGGGAAACAGACACCATGGATACTTTCGTTGAGTCTTCGTGGTACTTTGCCCGCTATACCTGCCCTGACTACACGGAAGTCCCCCTTGACCGGGCCGGAGTCGATTACTGGCTGCCGGTTGATCAGTATATAGGCGGGGTAGAGCATGCCATACTCCACTTATTATATGCGCGCTTTTATAGCAGGGTGCTGCGTGATCTGGGATGGCTTAATATAAACGAACCGTTTAGAAATCTTCTTACCCAGGGGATGGTCATAAAAGACGGGGCAAAGATGTCAAAGTCCAAGGGCAATGTGGTCGATCCCGATGACCTTATAAACCGCTACGGCGCAGATACAGTACGCCTTTTTTGCCTGTTTGCCGCTCCTCCGGAGCGCGACCTGGAGTGGAGTGACCAGGGGGTGGAAGGTGCCTACCGTTTCTTGAATCGGATCTGGCGCCTTGTAACTGAAAACCTGGCTGAAGTAGCCCAGGCCCCGGCTATAACCGATGTATCTGAACTAGAGGGCGAGGTAAAGGCACTTCATCGTAAGATTCACCAGACCATTAAAAAGGTCGGCGCTGATATCGAGGACAGATTCCGTTTCAACACCGCTATAAGCGCCGTAATGGAACTGGTCAACGATACTTATAGTGTCGTTAGTATAGGCGATAAAAATCCGCAGACCCTGGCCGTCTTGAAACTGGCGATAGAGACCGTTATTACAACGCTCTCACCATTTGTGCCCCATATTGCGGAAGAGCTGTGGCAAACCATGGGACATAAGGAACTGCTCTCGTCAGCTTCCTGGCCTTCCTATGATGAAGAGGCAGCCCGCCAGGAAAAAATAGAGCTTGTTATTCAAGTCAACGGCAAAGTACGTAGCCGTGTTGAGGTGGATGCCGGGCAAGGAGAATCCGAGATCAAGGAAGCTGCCCTTAGCGACCTGCGTATTAAAGAATGGATTAAGGAAAAAGAGATTAAAAAGGTCATCATAGTCGGGAATAAATTGGTAAATATCGTGGTTTAGGCTTAAAAAAGGTTACGGTAAAATGAAGACATACGCTAAGGTTATAAATACGTTACTATTATTCTTTTTCATTTCCGCCTGTGGTTACCATTTTAGCGGACAAGGCAATCCCTTTTCCGAAGATATAAAGACCATAGCTATTCCGGTGTTCAGTAATCAGACGGGAGAGGCAGGCTTCGAAAACTACCTGACAAACCAGTTGGTCTATGAATTTACAAGCCGAAAAAGGCTGCGGGTAATCGATATCAAAGATGCGGATGTCGTTCTAAAAGGTAAAATAAGGTCAATTAACCTGCCGGATATATCCTTTAGCGGTGGCTATCTCGGACTCGAAAGGAAGGCGGTAGTTACAGTAGAGGCGGTATTAGAAAGGCGTGACGGCAGTGTGCTCTGGCAGAACAAAGACATAATCAGAGAAGAGGTCTATAAGGTAGAGAGCAGTCCCCTTACCACAGAAAGTAATAAGCAGGCGGCCCTTCATAAGATCGCCGCTGACCTCGCCGAGATGATCCACATGCGGATATTTGAAGACTTCTGATTCCAAGGCAACGCCAGCCACAACTACTACACCACCAATAACCGCACACTTTTGGGGGTGCGAAATAGAAATGGCCTGTACCTGTCTAAATACAAGCCATTTCTGTTAGTACGCCTCATTCCTCAGGATTTGCGCGCCTTGAAGCCGGAGTTTTTTACTGTGCCGTCCAGATTTGATGGTTTCGTAAAAAGTCGTTTTTAGCTTAAGTATTTGAAATAATATTATTTTATTGCATTTTTGTCTTGACTTTCATGTTGTCCCGTGATAGAAAACATATGCAACATCAACATGTT
>DSAQ01000199.1 GCA_011046395.1 Pseudomonadota bacterium | reverse complement strand
GTACAAACGGTATCAGTTACCTGCTACGCCCTTTAAATATCTTTGCTGCTTTTTGGTGTTATAGTCAAGTTCGTTGCATATAGGATACCGTTAACGGTATAAATTAGCTTTTTACGAGTTCATGAACCAGAATAGTTGGAAAATAATAAAAGAGCTTGATATAATTCAAATGACAATCCATTATGGTTTACACAGATAATTCCTTGCGAATCTTAATGTTTCCTGTCATTCCGGGCTTGACCCGGAATCCAGTTTATCTGTTTTCTGGATTCCCGCTTTCGCGGGAATGACGATTTATACGCAATTATTTATGGCGTTACGTATAGTACTTTTGTAAGCACCGGTATCTCTTATGTTTGATATGATTGGCTTTGGGGCCTTAAATCTCGACTATATCTATTTCGTAGATAGTCTACGCATCCTTTCACATGAACTTCCTTTGCAGCCCGGCCAGGAGATATTTTATAGTGAGCGCCTCTTCCCCAGGATCAGAGCCCTGATAGAAAAATATGGCAAATTGAAGGGTACCTCCGGCGGCGGTTCGGCCGCCAACACCATTTTTGCCCTGGCCCGCATGGGTTTTAAAACTGGCTTTATCGGGAAGGTAGGTCAGGATGAGGCCGGAGACCTACTGCTAAAGTCTCTTGGCAAAGTCGATGCCCGTCACATACGGAGGCAGGGTAAAAGCGGAGTCTGTCTCATCGTCATAGATAAGCGTGAAGATCGATCTATAATAGCCTTTCCCAATACAAATAAGACGGTGGCCATAGGAAAGAAAGACCTAACCGCCGTGAATAAGACGAGATTTTTACATTTTTCCTCTTTTGTAGGGCAAAAATCGCTCTCATCCCAGATCAGATTGGTCCAAAATCTCCCTTCACAGGTGAGGTTGAGTTTCGATCCAGGAGAGATTTATGCCGGCAAGGGGCTAAAAGAGATATTCCCTATCATCCATAAGAGTTTTGTCCTCTTTTTGACGGATCGAGAGATACAGAAACTGACCGGGAAGTACTACAAAGCAGGCTGCCGGGAGCTTTTGACCATGGGGCCTTCTATTCTGGTCTGCAAGCGGGGAAGGGAGGGTTCGTATGTCCTCTCTCGCGAGGAGGAATTTAACGTGCCGGCGGAAGAGGTCCCGGTAGTGGACAATACCGGGGCGGGCGACGTATATAACGCCGGTTTTCTGGCCGGACTTCTTATGGAGCAGCCTTTGAGGCCGTGTGGCCTTTTCGCTACCAGAATGGCGGCCAAGAGCGTAACCGGCTATGGGCGGAGCAAGTATCCTACTTACAAGGACCTGACAAATTTTTTCGGTAAAAGGGAGAATATCTCGTGTCTTACCTAATAGGCTGGTTTTCTACCGGACGGGATAAGGCGGCCAGGGACCTGCTCAGCACGGCCTATGATAATATGCGAAGCGGCTTCATCCCTGCCGCGATCGAGTATGTCTTTTGTAACCGCAACATGGGTGAAAGCGCTGAAAGCGACAAATTTCTGGAACTCACCCGAAATCTTGGTCTTAAGACAATTACCTTCTCATCCAGAGATTTTTTGCCTGAAGAGAAAAGGCGATCCATGGAAAGATGGCGTACCCTTTACCACCGGGCGGTTATGGAACGGATCGGCAAGTTCCAGAACAATCTCATCATGCTGGCCGGATACATGCTTATTGTCAGCCCGGAAATGTGCCGGAGACATACTATAATCAACCTTCATCCTGCGGCCCCTAAAGGACCGGCCGGCACGTGGCAGGAGGTCATCTGGAAGATCATTAATCAAAAAGCGGGTGAAACCGGGGTAATGATACACGTAGTTACCGAGACCCTTGACGAAGGCCCTCCTATAACGTATTGTACATTTCCGATTTTGGGGGAAGGATTTGATCCCCTTTGGGCTGAGCTACGAAACAAACTTAGAACTCACACCTTACAGGAGCTAATAGCCACAGAGGGAGAATCTAATAAACTATTTCAACGCATCCGGCAGGAAGGGGTAAGGCGGGAGATCCCTTTAATTGTCCTGACCCTGAAGACTCTGGCCGAAAGAAAAATAGAAATAAGCGAGGGAAACGCTTTTGCCCCGTATTGTCTAAATGAGGAAATCGAAGCCTATTTATAGTGAAAGTCATTAGTCAATTGTCATTTGTCACCGGTAAAAGTGGTCAATCTTCCACGGTTAACCAATGACTAATGGCCAGTGACGTTGCCTATAAAAAAGAAGGCATCAACAGGTACCCGCGATGAAAACCGTCCAACTGAACATCGATTGCGAAGGCCCCATCACCAAAAACGACAATGCCTTTGAGCTCTGCCAGGCCTTTGTCCCGAAGGGGGATAAATTCTTCGCTCTCATTAGTAAGTACGATGACTTTCTGGCGGACATCGAGAAGAAGCCGGGCTATCAGGCCGGTGACACCCTTAAGTTAATCCTGCCCTTTCTGAAGGCATTTGGCCTGACTCACCAACAGATGATAGACTATTCGCGCTCTCACCTCATACTCCTGCCTGGGGCCAAAGAGACCCTGCATCAGGTCATGGAGATTATGCCCACCTTTATTATAAGTACCAGTTATGAGCCATATCTCGAGGCCCTTTGCCAGGTCACCGGTTTTCCATTCAGCCAGATTTACTGCACTAAAATAGATATGGATCAATATCGCCTGCCTGAAGATGAGCAAAAATATCTCAAGAAAGTCGCTGCCGAGATTGCAGATATGCCCATGCTGGAATGGGAGATTGGCGTTGATGGGTTATATGAGCTCTCTTCCCAGAGCCAGGATACTATACAACGTCTCGCAGCAATCTTCTGGGAGGAGATATGCTCTATGGAGGCCGGACGCTTACTGGCCGAGACCAAAACCATCGGTGGAAGGGCCAAGGCCCGGGCCGTTTTGGACAGTCTGAAAATAACAAACAATGACCTCTCCCGGGTCATGTATCTGGGCGACAGTATTACAGATGTCGAGGCCCTGGACCTGGTCAGGGACGGCGGTGGCCTGAGCGTAAGCTTTAACGGGAATGGATATGCGGTCGGATCGGCTGAAATATGCTGTCTATCCGGGCAGGCCTCGATTATTCTCCTTCTCGCCGCACTCTTCAAAAAGGGCGGGAAGAATCTAGTCTTGGAGGTAGCTGATAATTGGAGTATCGAGAGATTGAAAGACCTTAAAGAGGCTCAGGATCTGCTGGCGTCACAGGAAACCGGTCTGGCCGGTTTCCCCAGGCTGGAAATCATTAACGAAAAAAATAGGGAAAGACTGGTACAGGAAAGCGAGGCCTTCCGTAAAGAAGTCCGCGGCATGGCCATCGGTTCCCTTGGATAGTCCAGACAAATCAGTCTCGTAACCACTCAGCCGCCGATCTACGCTGATCATCACTGATATTTTTTCTTTTATTATCATATACAAATCTTTTGAATTCTGGTTTTCTGCCTTAAAACTTCTAAGAATAATCTCTGTGATTTCTTTGTATTCAAACCTAGCTGCGTTCATCTGTGTGAATCTGTGGCTGAATAGTTTCTATATAACCGTCAAGATTAAACAGCCCCTTTTTCCTTCCAGTACGGATTGGCCAGGTCTTCAAAAGCAGCCATCGCCGCTACCGCCCCCTGGCCGACGGCAGTCACAATCTGTTTAACCCCACCGGTAATGTCACCGACGGCGTAGATGCGCGGCACATTGGTTCTCTGTTGCTGGTCAACCTTTACGTAACCGGCCCCGTCCAGTTCCACGCCCGTCTTTTTGGCTAATTCATTTACCGGTTCATAGCCTATGGATATAAAGGCGCCATCCACCGGCATCTCTTCCGTCTTTCCGGTTTTTGTATTCTCAATACGGACCCCGGCGACTATCTTGTCACCCAGTATCTCGCGCACTTCTGAGTTCCGGAGTACCGGAATCTTCCGGTTGAAAAGACTTTCCTGGAGGCGCGATTCAGCGCGAAGTTTATCCTTGCGATGGACGAGTGTCACACTGACTCCGAGACTATCCAGATAAAGGGCCTCCGTTACAGCACTATTTCCGCCGCCAACCATGATAACCTTCTTCCCCTTATAAAAATAGCCGTCGCAGGTAGCGCAGTAACTCACTCCCCGGCCATAAAGGCGTTCCTCACCGGGCACGCCCAGCTTACGGTGTTTGGCCCCGGTGGCCAGGATGACCGCCCGGCATATATATCTGCCCCTGTTTGTGCTGGCTATAATCTGTCCATTCGGTTTTATCTCCAGAACCTCTTCTCCCTGATGGATATGGGTATATTGGCTGGCATGTTGAGCCATTAAATCCACCAGAGACTTACCGGCCACACGTGTAAGTCCGGGATAATTTTCCACGACCGGTGTCAGGGCTACCTGTCCGCCCACGACCCCTTTCTCCAGGACGACGCACTTCAGACCACTTCTTTCCCCGTATATCGCGGCAGTCAGCCCTCCAGGGCCGGCTCCCACAATAACTATGTCCACATGTGCCTCTTCTCCCTCCCGTACAAGCGGAGGCGCTCCGGCTGCCGCTTCCCGCAAGGTCAGTATCTTCTCGATAAAGGCCTCCTGGGTGTCCACGCCGCCGAGGGAAACCGTCTTTCCGTTAATCACCGTATGGGGGACAGAGGAAACCCCGTACTTGATGGCCAGGTCTTCATTTTCTGAGGCCTCGACTATCTCTGCCGTTATTAAATCCGGCCTTTCCAGGGCGGAGGCAACCGCCACAGCTACCTGCTGTGGGCAGTACGGTCAGGTAGGGGTGACGAAGATCTGTATATGGCGGCCGTCTTTGAGTGCAGCCAGCCGCTCCCGGTCGGAGGAAGAAAGGAGCGTCCTCCCCACAGAGGTCATGACGATGGTGTTCAGAAAGGAGCGCATCTCTTCCCCGGCTGGTGAGCCCGTGTAGCGGATGTGATAGGCTTCGGGATCTATAAGGATGGTTGGTGATCGGCTGACATCATATTTTTTTGAGACCTCATCGCCTACTTCATGAAATTCAGGGATAATCCTGGGGGTTAATTCCCCCAGCTCTTTGATCAGCGCCACGGTAAAGCGATTGAAGGGGTCGTTTTCTCCTTCCCGGCTGAAGACGTAGATAGGGACTTCCTTTTTCAATATCTCAAACTTCTTCTTTAATATCTCTTCCTTGTCCTGCTGAATCACCCTCGCCTTTTTCTTGCCGCCAAACATCCGTTTCTCCCTTCCCGTTGTCAACTATTGTCAAAAGATTAAACACAGAGGACACAGAGAAAATAAGAATATCAATAAATTAACTCTTTCATAAGAGCCTCTTGCAAAAGTCTTGTGAATGGCGTTCTTGTCATTCCGGCGAAAGCCGGAATCCAGTAATTTCAAGCAGATTGAGATACCTCTGGACACCGGTTTTCACCGGTGTGACGATTTTTGAAGAGCCTCATAAGAAAGAACAAGAATAAACAACATATAAGCTGAACGCTGAGAGCTGACGGCTGATTGCTTCATCCGGAAATCTTGAGTTTCCGGATGTAAACTAAATAACCAGCGAGCATTATGAGGGCGTTTAAACGTTGGAACGTTAGAAAGTTAGAATCGTGAAACCTTCTTCCAGATACCGGGCTATACCGGGATGGCCGTTCATTTCGTCGAGAAGCCTGAGACCCTGCTGCTTGGCCGCCTCCTGCGCGCCGGTCATGGCCGAACAGGCCTTGCACACCCCCTCAATCAGCCCCTCCTCTTTCACCTTCTTAAAAAGGCCGGCAAAGGGTTTCTGCTCATCCATCAGGTCTTTTACAAACCGGGTGGCTTTGGTTTCGATTATTATTTTTGCCTCATATCCTCGCTTTTTCATGTCTATGGCATTCATCATGATATGGGCAAATACGCCTAAATCCTCGCTAAAGGCAAACAGAGCTATCTTTTTCATATACCCTACCTCCTTTCCTTTAAATAAAGATCCATGATACCTATGTCATCTTAATAAAATTCTGGCATGATTTATTTAGGGAAGGCAAGAGAAATATACCGCAGGCAAGGCAACTTACGTAACAAATAGCCAGAGTCATATTTATTTTTGCGTGTTTTTATCGTCTTGACGGAGTTTTACCTGAAACACGACCAGTATTTTTTATGTACGTCCCTTACCTTTTTAATAACGACAGAAGCTTGGTTTTTACCCGGAGGCACAAAACCCTGGCCCAGGATGCTTGTCCCGGAAAGTTCATCTAACACGGCCCGAACCGATTCCTTCTGACCCATCACGTTATATCCGCCTTCTAAGACCAGGAGAAGACGTCCCTGGCAGCAGGTCTCAGCAATGTCCATGAGTATCCGGGTAAGCCCGGCAAAACCTTTTTCTGTAACCTGCATAGTCCCGAGGGGGTCCTGGTAGTAAATATCAAATCCGGCCGAAACCAGCACTATCTCTGGCTTATATTCCAGGGCCACTGGCCGCAGGATATTCTGGAAGATAGCCATGTACTCACCTTCGTCCTGACCGCCGGGAAGGGGTACGTTCACCGTATAGCCCTCACCCGCGCCTGAACCGGTTTCAGCGAAATTCCCCGTGCCCGGATAGTAAGGAAATTGATGGGTGGAAAAGTAGAGCACGTCCGGGCGGTCATAAAAGGAATGCTGTGTGCCATTACCATGATGGATATCCCAATCTACTATTAATATCCTTTTTAGCCCATAGCAGTTAATAAGATAATGTGCACCCAGGGCTATATTGTTAAACAGGCAAAAACCCATGGCCTGGTCCGCCTCGGCATGGTGTCCCGGGGGCCGTACCAGGGCAAAACCATTGGTGGTCTTTTTATCGAAAAGGGTATCGATAAGGGAAAAAACGCCTCCTACAGCCAGAAGGGCCACATCGTACGATGTCTCAGAGGTACGAGTATCGGGATCAAGGTAGGAAAACGCCTTGCCAGCCGTAGCGGCTATACGTTTGATATGTCCTTTGGTGTGGTTCCAGGAAAGTTCTTCATGGGTGGCCTGGCGTGGTTCGACATGGATGAATTTATTTTTAAAGTCCGATTCTTCAAAGAGTTTATAGATCGCCCGCAGCCGCTCCGGGCTCTCCACGTGATAGGGACCCGCGTCGTGCTCCAGGTATCTATTATCAACCACCACGCCTGTTCTTAGGGAAGCTTCGGACATCTTTGTTCTCCTTCCCCTAAATCAGGAGACAGATTTTCGCTGATTTTCAGAGAAAAATAATTTATATTTTAGAGGCTCTTGCAAAAGTAGTCACACCGGTGAACCCCGGATCGGGGTCCGGGGCAGGCACCGGTGTCCAGGAGTGTCTTAATCTGCTCGGAGTTACTGGATTCCGGCTTTCGCCGGAATGACGACAATCCGATCATAAGAGTTTCGCAAGAGGCTCCTTAGTCCGCCTATATTTATACATTATATCATTTAGCGATGCCAGATCAACATAAAGAATCAAAAAGAGAGACCCTAAAACAGATTTCAGCCGGGGGAGTGCTCTTTCGTGAATCCGGTGGCCAGATAGAGATAGCGCTTATCGCTACCAGGGCCGGCAGGGTCTGGGGTCTGCCCAAAGGGCTCGCAGAAGCAGGTGAAAACTTAGCCCGCACCGCCCACCGTGAGGTAGAGGAAGAGACCGGCCTTACCGGTAAAATAGTTAAAAAAATCGACTCCATTCATTATTGGTATTCCCACAAAGAAGGGGACAGGGCCACCCATTATTTTAAAATCGTCTATTTTTTTCTCATGAAGCTCACCGGTGGAGATACCGCCCGGCACGACCACGAAGTGGACGAGGTTCGCTGGTTCCCCATAGAAGAAGCACTGAATAAAGCTACCTATCCGGGCGAGCAGAATATTATTCGCAAGGCCAGAGAACTCCTCCGGAAACAGACGGAGCTTGAGCAGGAGACGCATAGCTCTTATTAAAACCCCTTGACAGATGGCCACTTATGCCTTATTAATGCATAGCAAAGCGGGCATAGCTCAGCTGGTAGAGTACAAGCTTCCCAAGCTTGGTGTCGCGGGTTCGAATCCCGTTGCCCGCTCCATCCCTTATTGAGGTTGCTTTAGCCCTGAGTAATAAGGGTTGAGTGCCTACTTCGATTAGTGGATTTGAATTGATATTTTTTACCGACAATTTTTAGTAAGAAAATCAGTTTAAAGTCACTGGAGTAAAAGAGCGAAGTGGGCTATATGCCCGCTTTTTTTATTTTTGAGCCATGATTGTATCGCCAGAGGAAGTAAAGAGGGTTATAGAGAAAGTTACGGCCATAGCCGAACCCCTTCTTGATGCGGAAGGCATGGAATTAGTGGATATTGAGTATCGCAAGGAACAGATGGGATGGGTCTTGAGGCTGTTTATAGACAAGGAGCAGGGGATTACCCTGGATGACTGTACTACTATAAGTCGTGAATTGGGAAATCTGTTAGACGTAAAGGATCCGGTGGCCCATTCTTATCATTTAGAGATTTCGTCTCCAGGTCTGAACAGGCCTCTTAAGAAAGAAAAAGATTTTCTTCGGTTCAAGGGTAAAAAAGTTAGAATAAAAACCGCCCACCCGATCGGTGATCGCAAGAATTTTGTTGGTATCTTGTCGGATTATAAGGATGGTACTATTTATGTGAGCATAGACCAGGAGTCATTTGCCATACCTTATAAAGAAGTAGTAAGGGCGAAATTAGAGTGGGAATTCTGATTAGGAGCACATGAGTATGATTTCCGAACTGAAACATGTTATTGACCAGATAAGTAAAGACAAAGGCATTGATCGGGCCATACTTGTCGAAACCCTGGAGGAGGCTATCAAGTCTGCGGCCAAGAAAAAGTACGGCCAACGCCGTGATCTGGAGGTCAGTTTCAACGAAGAACTGGGCGAGATGGAGGTTTTTCAATTCCGTGAGGTGGTGGAGAAGGTAACGGATGAGCAGACCCAGATATCTCTTGAGGAAGGGCGGAAGCTGGATGCGGGGTGTCAAATCGGTGACAGCCTGGGGACGAAGATGGACACCAGCGGGTTTGGCCGTATAGCTGCTCAGGCTGCCAAGCAGGTCATTATTCAGAGGATGAAAGATGCCGAGCAGGGTGTTGTTTATGACGATTTCAGAAACCGTAAGGGTGAGATAGTGAACGGAATTGTACAACGTTTTGAGAGAGGGAACGTCATTGTCAATCTCGGTCGTACAGACGCTATCTTACCGGTTGAAGAACAGATAAGTCGCGAGAATTATCGCCGTGGTGATCGACTAAGGACCGTAATAATAGATGTTCGAAAACATAGCGCCAAGGAGCCGCAGGTGGTTCTTTCGCGCACGCATCCTTTATTTTTGTCCAGACTTTTTGAGATGGAAGTCCCTGAGATTAGTGAGTCTATAGTGCAGATTATGGGTGTGGCCCGTGAGCCGGGCAGCAGATCAAAGATCGCCGTGGTTTCTAATGATTCCGACGTTGATCCGGTAGGGGCATGCGTTGGTATGAGGGGTTCGCGGGTACAGAATGTGGTGCAAGAGTTGAAGGGGGAACGGATTGATATTGTTCCATGGAATGCAGACATAGCAAAATATGTATGTAACGCCCTGGCGCCGGCCGAGGTTACGCGTGTGATTATGGATGAGAGCAACAAATCCATGGAGGTTGTTGTCGCCGATGATCAGCTTTCACTGGCTATCGGTAAGCAGGGGCAGAACGTACGCCTGGCCGCCCGCCTGGTGGGGTGGAAAATTGATGTAAAAGGCGAGAGCAAGTACGCAAAGATGATGCACGAAGGATATCAGTCATTAATTAAGATTCAAGGGGTAGGAGAAGGCATCGCTGACGCCCTCTTTGAAAGGGGCATTACCTCAGTCGATGAACTTTCAAATGTCACTGTAGAAGAGCTTCTGCAACTGGAAGGCATGACCGAACAACAGGCGCAGGAAATCATCCGGTCCGCCCGGGAATATGTTTCGGCGCATCCTGCCGAAGAGGCTGTTTTAAAAGAGGAAGAGGGGGAGTAATAATTATTGTCTGCTAATCGTATACGAACGTGCATAGGATGCCGCATCAAAAAAAATAAACATCTGATGCGGCGAATGGTTCTTGACGATAGAGGGGTATTTCTTTTTGATGAAAAACAACGCCTGCCTGGTAGGGGGGGCTATGTTTGTTTCAACGACCAGTGTATAGCCCTGGCTTTGAAGAGGAGAGACCTTTCCAGGGTTTTTAAAAATCCGGTTAAGGGCGTTAATTTGGGGAGTTTAGGCGCCCAGGTGGAGGTGATGACCGCATGTCAAAAATAAGAATTTACGAATTGGCCAAGGAACTGCAAATGGATAACAAGCAACTCCTGGCACAAATAAAAGAGATGGGATATGACGTCAAAAGCCATATGAGCGTTTTAGAAGAGGGCGATGTCCAAAGGATAAGAGATATAATTACAGGAGTTCGGGCGGAGGTAGTGGTAGATGAGCGCGTACGGCCGAATGTTATTCGTAGGCGCACCAAAGTGGTACAGACTGAACCTGAGCCGGAACAAAAGACAGCGGCCGAGGCGCCGTCAGAAGTGGCAGCTGTAATTCCGCCCCAGTCTCCTGTAGAAAAGGTTGCGGCAGAGGAACAAGAAGCTGCCGGGGAAGAAGAGTCGCCGCCAGTCTCGGCTGAGCCTGTTCAGGAGGCGCCTGCGCCGACGCAGAGACCGAAAAAAGAGTACGTGCGGATCATTCACAGGCCGGATGTAGTAAAACCAGCCAAACCCGAAGAACAAAGAAAAAGGGAGCCGATCCGGGAAACAGCTAAACCTGCTCCGGTTGTGAAAAGGCCCCCGGTCAAACCGGTTGCCGGGGCCGTTACTGAAGCGAAAAGGCCGGAACCGGCGCCGAAAGAGGTCGCAAGAAAGAAACAGGGCAAAAAACTGGTTGAAGTTGTGCCGGAACATATTGAACAGCGTAAAAAAAGTGTGTTGCGGCGCCGGGAAATCATCGAGAAAAGCCAGCTTTATGACCGCGCAGGCGGCGAAGGGAGGCTGCGGCCCAGGAAAGCGGAGAGGTTTGCCGCAAAGAAGAAACAGACGACCGAAGTTACCATTCCCAAACCCATCAAACGGCGCATTAAGGTCGATGATACCATCCTGGTCGGTGAGCTGGCCAAGCGGATGGGTATTAAAGGGAATGAGGTTATTAAGAAGCTCATGCAGCTTGGCGTCATGGTAACCATCAATCAGGTCATCGACTTTGACGCCGCAGCGCTGGTAGGCGCTGAATTCGGCTATGAAATAGAGAAGGCGTCGTTTGAAGAGACTGATTTTCTGCAAATCAAGGAAGTATCAGAAGACGATCTCGCGGCCAGGCCTCCGGTGATCACCATCATGGGCCATGTCGATCATGGTAAAACCTCTCTACTGGATGCCATCCGCCATACAAATGTTACGGCCGGTGAGGCTGGGGGTATAACGCAACATATCGGCGCCTATCACGTCAATATCGACGGCCGGGATATTGTTTTCCTGGATACACCAGGGCATGAGGCGTTTACCGCTATGCGTGCGCGGGGCGCCAAGGTCACAGATGTGGTGGTTTTAGTAGTGGCGGCAGATGACGGCGTTATGGAGCAGACGAAAGAAGCTGTAAACCATGCCCGGGCGGCTGAAGTTCCTATAATAGTGGCTATAAACAAGATTGATAAGCCTGAGGCCAATCCCGACCGGGTAAAACGTGAACTGGCTGAGCTGGGCCTGCTTCCCGAGGATTGGGGGGGACAGGCTATATTTGCTGAAGTCTCGGCCAAACAGAAAAAAGGGATAAAGGAATTATTGGAGTTAATTCTGCTGCAGGCAGAAATATTGGAGTTGAAGGCCTCTCCTAAAAGATTGGCCAGAGGCAGGATTATAGAGGCCAAGATCGATAAGGGGCGCGGTCCGGTGGCCACAGTCCTGATACAGAAAGGAACGCTAAAGCAGGGCGATCCATTTGTCTGCGGGCAGTTTTTCGGCAAGGTCCGGGCTATGTTTGATGACAATGGAATCCGGGTGGTTGCGGCCGGCCCGTCCATGCCTGTTTTGGTGCAAGGTTTATCCGGAATCCCTATGGCGGGAGACGAATTTATCGTGGTGGAAGATGAGAAAAAGGCCAAACAGGTAAGCGCCTTTCGGCGACAAAAGCTGAGAGAGGTAGAGCTGAGCCAGGTAACCAAGATCTCGCTGGAAAAATTGTTCGAAAAGATGAAAGAGGGCGAGGTTAAGGAATTAAAACTCGTCCTTAAGGCCGATGTGCAGGGTTCTCTCGAGGCCTTGAGCGATGCGCTCACAAAATTGAGCACCCCGGCGATCAGGGTTAATGTTATCCATGGTTCTACCGGCGCTATAACCGAAAGCGACGTACTCCTGGCCTCGGCATCTGATGCTATAGTCATTGGGTTCAATGTCCGCCCCCATTCCAGGGTGCAGGACCTGGCCGAGCAGGAAAAAGTGGATATGCGCACCTACGACGTTATTTATCAGATTATAGATGATGTTCGCAACGCCATGAGCGGCCTCCTTGAACCTGTTTATGAAGAGAAGGTACTGGGGCGGGCTGAGGTTAGACAAATATTCGCTGTTTCCAAAATAGGCACAATATGCGGTAGCTTTATTATAGAAGGCAAGATCGAGAGGGGAGCCAAGGCCCGGCTTGTTCGGGATGGTGCGGTTATCTACAATGGGCGCTTTGCTTCTCTGCGGCGGTTCAAAGAGGATGTAAAGGAAGTCCAGTCTGGTTATGAGTGTGGTATCAGTCTGGAAAACTACAATGACGTTAAGGTCGGCGACGTGATAGAAGCCTATGTACTCAAAGAGGTAAGGCCGACTCTTTGATTTCGGGGGCGGTAGCGGCACACGGGCATGGTTATCGGTATCTGTCGGTTGGATCTGCATTTACCAGAGAACGGCTCTTTGAAAGGCAAACGGAGAGTAATTAAGAGCATTATAGCCCGGGTGCGCGACAAGTTTAACGTCTCCATCAGTGAAGTGGACGGCCATGATTTATGGCAGAGGGCGCAACTGGGGATAGCGGCCGTGGGCAATGACCGCAGAGTGGTCAACAGCGCCTTAGATAAGATAGCGGGTTTTGTTGAGTCCATGGGTTTAGCCGAGGTTCTGGAGATAAAGATAGAGATTATAAGTCTTTAGTCTTTCCTAAAAAGTGATGGACATTAGCCCTCATTTACATGACTTGGCATTTACTAAAGATAATACTATGAAACTTTCATATAAAAGAGCGGATAGACTCGGCGAGCTTATTCAGATAGAGGTATCTGATATTATTTTAAGGAAGATCAAAGATCCGCGCATTAGTCTGGTAACAATTACCGGGGTAGATGTAAGCGACGATCTTGGAATGGCCAGGATCTATTTCAGCGTTATGGGAGATGAGAAACAACGCCAGAAGGCTATGGACGGATTGAAAAGCGCCACGGGATTTATTAAAAAATCCCTCGGTCCCCGGCTTGAGCTTCGCCATGTCCCGGACATAGAATTCTATTACGACCGTTCCTTTGAATATGGCGAGCGTATTGATAAATTACTCGGAGAGATCAAAGAAGACCATGGCGATAGTTGAAGATATAGAGCGGGAGATAACCGCTCGTCATCGTTTCCTTTTGACCACGCATATTCATCCGGACGGCGACGCTATCGGCTCGCTTTTAGCTATGGGCTTTTTGTTAGAGTATCTGGGTAAAGAGCCTGTTCTTTTTACTGAAGATCCCATCCCGGCCCAGTATCTTTTCCTGCCCGGGGTAGCAAAGATTACACACGGGCTTCCGGATTTATCGACCATTGATGCCTGTTTTGTGTTGGATTGTGGCGATAGCAAGCGGATCGGTCGTGTAGCTTCCCGGCTCTTAGAAATAAAGCCTATTATAGTTATAGATCATCATCTGGGGCGTGATGCCTTCGGGGATATATGCTGGATAAATCCGGAAAGTGCTGCCGTCGGCGAGCTGGTCTATCATTTGATAAAGGCCACGGGTGCGGATATCTCATATAATATGGCGATAAATATCTATGTGGCCATCCTTACAGATACCGGTTCCTTCCGTTATGCATCGACCAGTTCTCAAACCATGCGTATTGCCGCAGAGATGATAGATTTGGGCGTCAAGCCCGCATGGGTATTGGCCATGGTTTATGAAAATTATTCGGCTAATCGTTTACGGTTGTTGAGCGCCGCCCTCTCCACCCTAAAGACTTACTATGAAGGACGGGTAGGCCTTATCTCGGTCTCCAGAGACATGCTCAGGGCTACCTGCACCTCAATTGAGGACGCAGAAGACTTTGTCAATTACCCGCGATCTATAGCCGGAGTTCAATTGGCCGCTATTATTAAAGAGATAGAAGACGGCCGCTTCAGCGTCAGTCTGCGTTCACGCGATGGTATTAATGCCGCCCGCCTGGCTGAGAAGTTCGGGGGAGGCGGTCATTTCAATGCCGCAGGTTTCAAGGGAAGTGGCGACCAGGAGACTATTAAGCAGGAGTTGTTATCAGAGATAGGCAACCTTATGGAGAAGAGGGCCGTTGGATTCTAATGGATCGCTCAGGGATAATAGTAATCGACAAACCAGCCGGCTGTAGTTCTTTTAGAGTGGTACAGACCGTAAAGAAGGCCCTGGGGGTTAAGCGGGCCGGGCACACCGGGACCCTGGATCCCTTTGCTACCGGTGTCTTGCCTGTTTGCGTGAATGAGGCCACCAGGGCTATCCAGTTTCTGTCTGAAGATGAAAAGGAATATGGGGGTGTGCTGGTTTTAGGAACAGCTACCGATACATTTGATGTAACCGGTAAGATCGTGGCCAATTCAGATGTGCCCGATATAACCTTTAGTGAACTGCAGCAGGTGGTTGCTGAGTTTACCGGGGTCATAAAGCAGGTTCCTCCGCCTTTTGCGGCGGTAAAATTCAAGGGGAAACCTCTTTATTACTGGGCCAGACGGGGAGTTTTCATAGAGAAAGAGGCGCGCGAGGTTACTATCAAAGAACTAACGGTAGAGAAGGCCGCCTCTCCTGAGGTATCTTTTAAGGTGGTTTGTTCTAAAGGGACCTATGTGCGGAGCTTGGTCCATGATATAGGTCAAAGAATTGGTTGCGGCGCATACTTAAAGGAGTTACGGAGGCTGCGCAGCGGCCCTTTCACCATCGAACAGGCCGTCGCTATTGAAGCCGTTGAGGACAAATATCTGCTCCCGATTTCGGACGCCCTCGGCTATTTGCCCGGGGTGGAGGTAGATGAACCCCAGGCCAGGGAGGTACAACAGGGGCGGGAATTATTCCTGAAAAAGACAGAAGTCGCATCCGGATGCAGAAAAGCAGGCCGGCCGTGGGTCAGGATTCTCTCCAGGTATGGCGACCTCCTGGCTATATATACATGGCGTGATAACAGCGGGGATTTAAAGCCTGTTCGTGTTTTTAAAGGATTATAGTAACTACATCTAACCTTATTATTTTACAGGGAAGGGGGGTACAGACGTTGATTGGGATCGAACAAAAGAAAGAGATCATTGAGCGGTTCAAGCTTCATGGTACGGATACGGGCTCACCAGAGGTGCAAATCGCCCTCTTGAGCGAACGCATCGGCTACCTGACCGAACACTTTAAGGTCCATAAAAAGGATCATGCCTCTCGCCGCGGGTTGCTCAAACTGGTGGGGCAGAGAAGACGCCTGCTCAATTATCTTAGAAAGATAAATGTTGAGCGATACCGCGATGTAATAGCTAAGCTGGGCATCCGCAAGTAGCTTAGAAATAAATGATTTGGAGATAAGAGAAGATGATGAAACGCTTTTCAACCGAGCTCTCAGGGAGAGTTCTTACTATTGAAGCCGGTAAGGTGGCCAAGCAGGCCGGCGGTGCGGTTACTGTATCCTATGGGGATACGGTGGTGCTGGTAACGGCTGTGGCCTCTGACCAGGTGCGGGAGGGTATAGATTTTTTACCCCTCACGGTGGACTACCATGAGATGCTATATGCTGCGGGCAGGATTCCCGGGAGTTTTTTCCGCCGGGAGATCGGTCGTCCCAGCGAGAAGGAGACGCTTACGTCAAGGCTCATTGACCGGCCCTTAAGGCCCCTTTTCCCTAAGGGGTATCGCTATGAAACCCAGGTCATTGCTACCGTGCTTTCGGTGGATCAAGAAAACGAGCCGGATATACTGGCTCTGATCGGGGCTTCGGCAGCCCTGGAAATGTCCGGTATCCCGTTTGCCGGCCCTATAGCCGGTGTGCGGGTTGGGCGGATTAATGGGCAACTGGTGCTTAATCCCACCTCCGTCCAACTGGCGGATTCAGATATCAACATCGTGGTAGCGGGAAGTAAGGATGCCATTGTTATGGTCGAAGGCGGCGGCCAGATCGTCCCTGAAGAGGTAATGCTGGAGGCCATATTTTTTGCGCATGAGGGTTTGCAGCCTATCCTGCAGTTGCAGTCCGAGCTCAGGGAGGCCGTCGGCAAACCCAAGAGGGTGGTCCCCGAGGTAGTGGAGGATGAGGCCCTTAAGGCCCGTATCATGGAGATAGCCGGAGACGATCTTGGCGAGGTTATTACTATTGGCGCTAAAATGGAACGCGGAGAGCGGTTACGGGCCATTGAGCAAATGATCGTGTCAGCGCTTCTGCCGGATCACGAGGGGCGGGAGGGAGAGATCAAAAAACTCCTCTATGTCCTGGAGAAGGAAACTGTCCGGGCCATGATCGTGAAAGAAAAAAGGCGCATCGATGGCCGCGGATTTAAAGATATCCGGCCTATCTCCTGTGAAGTCGGCGTACTGCCGAGGACACATGGTTCAGCCCTCTTTACCCGCGGCGAGACCCAGATTATGGCGGTTACCACCCTGGGAACGTCTGAAGACGAACAGCGGATTGAATCATTGAACGGGTCAACCTTTAAGCGGTTCATGCTGCACTACAATTTCCCGCCCTTTTGTGTGGGCGAAGTACGTATGATGCGGGGGCCCGGGCGACGGGACATAGGTCATGGGGCGTTGGCGGAAAGGGCCATCACAGTAGTTTTACCCACTCAAGAGGAATTCCCTTATACTATCCGCCTGGTGTCTGATGTGCTGGAATCAAATGGTTCTTCCTCTATGGCCACGATTTGCGGTGGGTCTTTATCTCTTATGGATGCGGGTGTGCCCATAAAGACCATGGTGGCCGGGATTGCCATGGGGCTGATAAAGGAGGGAGAAGAGATTATCGTCCTGACAGATATCCTTGGAGACGAAGACCACCTTGGAGATATGGACTTCAAGGTAGCCGGCACCGACCAGGGGATTACCGCCCTTCAGATGGATATCAAAATCAAGGGCCTGACCAGGGAGATCATGAAGACAGCCCTGGAACAGGCCAGGGAAGCACGGCTTTTCATACTTGGAAAGATGCGCGAGGTAATCCAGCAACCACGCGAGGCCCTGTCCATATATGCCCCGAAGATCGTCACCATCCATATTAACCCGGAGAAAACAAGGGATATCATCGGCCCGGGTGGAAAGGTGATCAGGCAGATTACCGGTGAAACCGGGGCTAAAATCGAAGTAGAAGATGACGGCAGTGTCCGGATCATTTCTCCTAATGATGAAGTCCTGGAACGCGCCCTTACATGGATTAAGGATATCGTTCGTGAACCGGAGGTCGGGGAGTTATACCTGGGCAAGGTCAAAAAGATTATGGATTTTGGCGCTTTTGTGGAGATACTGCCCGGGCTTGACGGCCTCGTGCATATCTCACAACTTGACACACAGCGTGTAAATAAAGTCACCGATATTCTCCACGAAGGCGACGAGGTCATGGTGAAGGTCATAGAAATCGACAATCAGGGCAAGGTCAAGCTGAGCCGCAAGGCTGCCCTGGGACAGACCGCTAAACCGGTCGTTTAAAATGGAACGCAAGGCCTGAACTGACGTGTATCGCAAGACTATCCTCGACAATGGAATCAGGGTGGTTACGGAACATATTCCGTATGTGCGCTCTGTTTCCATGGGTATCTGGGTAACCGTGGGGTCACGCGATGAAGCGAAAGAAAATAACGGCATTTCTCATTTTATCGAACACATGATCTTCAAGGGAACGGCCAAGAGGTCAGCCCTCCAGATAGCTAAAGAGTTAGATGCTGTCGGCGGTATGTCCAATGCCTTCACCTCCCGTGAGAACACCTGCTTTCACGCCCGGGTCTTAGACACCCACGTGGATGTCATTATCGATCTCCTCTCAGATATTTTTTTGAACTCTCTGTTTGATCCGGCGGAAACAGAGAAGGAGCGACAGGTCATACTACAGGAAATTAGCATGGTAGAGGACACTCCGGACGACTATATCCATGACCTTTTCAGCAGCCTTTTTTGGGGTGACAACCCCCTTGGCTTTTCTGTGCTGGGGACCGCCCAGAGCGTCACGCAGATAGATTCCCAGACTATACATAAGTACTTGCATAAGACATATTTGCCGGACAAGATCGTGGTTGCGGCTGCCGGCAACCTGGAACATGATGCCTTTCTGGAACAGGTGAGGCGGGCGTTTTCCATTGTGCCCGGCCGGAACGGTGTGCCTGGACGTGTGACCCCCGCCGTAAAATCCCGTCTGGCGGTCCACCCCAAAAAATGTGAACAGGTCAACCTGATTTTAGGGACAAAAAGCTGTTCGGCAACAGATAGTCGCCGATATGCCTGTATGCTTCTAAATATTATACTGGGCGGCAGTATGAGCTCCCGGCTCTTTCAGGAAATCAGAGAACGCCGCGGGCTGGCTTATACCATTTACTCCTTTATCTCCTCATATATGGACACGGGTCTTTCGGGTATCTATGCCGGGGTAAGCAGGAAAAATGCCGTCCAGACTATAGAACTGATTCTGCGTGAGATACGAAATATCAAGAAAAACTCTGTTGATGAGGCGGAACTGGCCAGCGCCAAAGAGCATTTGAAGGGCGGCCTGCTATTGGCCGCGGAAAGTTCTGATAACCGTATGACCAGGCTGGCCAAAAACGAAATACATTTTGGCCATTTTATAACTTATGATGAGCTGATAACACAGATAGACGCCGTAACCAGAGAAGACATCGCTATGCTTGCCCAGGAGTATCTTTCATCAGAGACATTGTCTCTGACGGTCCTGGGGCCTGTTTCTGAGGAAGATATTCCTGGCGATATACTTTCCTTGTAACCTCCAGCCCGGCCCTTATTCTTTTTGGAGTAACGCTTGATGGTTTCGTAAAAAGTCGTTTTTAGCTTAAGTATTTGAAATAATATTATTTTATTGCATTTTTGTCTTGACTTTCATGTTGTTCCGTGATAGAAAACATATGCAACATCAACATGTTAT
>DSAQ01000237.1 GCA_011046395.1 Pseudomonadota bacterium | reverse complement strand
CCCTGCAGCAAGCTGTGGGGTATCTCCGTATGTAAGGTAAAAAGCATGATATTCGCTCGCTAACCCCCGCCGCAAGCAGCGGGGAATGCGCTCGCTATGCATGTTCAGCTTCAACAATTTCCCGGCCACGCGCCCCCATTATAAGACATCCGGAGGGAACATGCCCGCTGTAGGAGCATCTACCGAGAAAGCACGAACGCGACAGCCTGCTTGATACAGAGCGTGGACGACACGCGGCCCAATGGCGCCGGTGGTGCCTGTTACTAAAACCGTCATTGCTTAAGCAGTTCTCCATAGACCTTCATCGTCTCTGAAACAACCTTTTCTTCGGAAAATTCAGCTTCAACAATTTCCCGGCCACGAGCCCCCATTTTTCTTCTGAGTTCTGGGTTTTCAATGAGAATTTTGAGGGCAGAGGCTAAAGACCTTGGGCATATGAAGGGGCTAAATTTTATCCCTCTTACGGCAAAAGTGGGGAATTAACTTGGTCCCAAGGGTGGGGAATTAACGTGGTCCTTGACATTTTCCTTATGGAATACCATTTGCCCGCCATTTCCACGATTAAGCACATGATAAATTAAACCATCAGCTAAACCCCTTCTTATTCTTGGCATGCTACCCTACCATAAAAAGTAGCCTGTCCCCTTTTCTCTTTCCAGCATCCCACATTTCCTGCTTCTTTAGACGTAATCATCAAATTAACTGACCGAGAAATCTACCCGAATATCTCAGATGTCATTTGTTCTATAATTTTATTACGATCAAACTCATTGCATAAAAGCGATTTCATGTTAATTCCAAATGATTTCAACTCTTGCTTTGGTGTATTCAAGAACTTTCCAAACCCTGATTTGATATCATTAATATCATCTGGTTGTGAAACGAAACCAATCTTATTGTTTATTACTAAATCAGCGACCTCTCCCTTCATCACACAATAGATTGGTTTGCCCGATGCAAGATAGGCTTGAAATTTTGCAGGTACTGTTAAAGAAAAAATTGGCTCATCGATTAGAGATATTATTAAAACATCACTGCCTTCAAACCACCTTGGCATTTCCTTTAATGGCCTTCTTCCCCAAAAATGAACATTTGCAATGTCCTCTTCTTTTACAATTCTTTTCAGGTTTTCCAGATTTGAACCATCACCAATGATATTCAAATTTATCCGGTCATTGGATTTTAGCAGAAGCGAAAAACCTCTAATTACGTTCTCCAAATTCTGGACTTTCCCGATATTGCCCGCAAATGTAAAATTAAAACCCCCTTTTAATGACTCATGAGCTGTTACTCGATCGAAATTCAAATCATCAGGTGGCCATTGAGGAGAAAAGATTATCCTGGCGTCTAGAACATATTTTTCTATTTTTCGCGTGAAGCCTTTACAAGAAACAAAAACTGTTTCGCAATTCTTATAAATAATTTTCACAAATGCATCCAGCAGTGTTCTCGAAAGTGCCCGTTTCCTAAATCCATAGGCATAAACTGAATCCGGCCATATATCTAAAGTCCAGATGTAAAGCTTTTTCCCAAAAATCGTTTTAATAAGTACTGCGGGAATGGCCTGTGTCAACGGCCCAATATGATAAACAAAAACCCTGTTGTATTTTCTACCTATAAACAGGGACACTAAAAACGCAAAAAAAGCAAAACATAAATAATTCAGGACTTTTAAGAGCACACCTTTCTTATAACCCATCAAAGAAAGAACTCTGTAAATTTTAATACCCTTCCACTTTTCAGTTTGAAAAAGTTTGTTTTTATATCCTTCATACACCCTGTCAAAAGGATAACTGGGAGCCTGTGTTAATACGGCTACTTCATACCCCATTGCTTGCCAGGCCTGTGCCAGCTCATTAATCCCAAACTCTTCCGGGTAAAAACGTTCTGTGATTATCAGCACACTATCAGTTTTCTTCATTTCTTACCGCACTGCTCATTCCGGGGGGAAAGTCTGCCATATTTACGATAATATCCCAATTATCTCTAAACCATTCAATATTTTTCATAAAACCATCTTTAAACTCTACCATTGGTCGATAATTTATTAGCTTTTGAGCTTTTTCAATAGAGGCCAACAGTCTTGGTTTCGTGTCCCACTTTCTCGTTGGTTTATATATCAAATTCGCCTTGTTTTCGGTAGTCTCGTTTATAAGCTTGGCCATATCCAGGATGCTTATTTCTTTTCCAGAAGCCAGGTTAAAGTTTTCACCAACGGCCTCCTGATAAAAGCCGGATTTCACAAGACCCTGCACCAAATCGAGCACATAGGTAAAGTCTCTGGTCTCTTCGCCTGTTCCAGTAATCGGAAGCGATTGCCCTTTCATTGCCCAATAGATAAAATTCGGAATCACATTACGATACTGCCCCGGGACTTCCCCTGGCCCGTAGGAGTTGAAAAACCGGCAATTGATTGTCTGCATGTCATAATGATGCGCATAAAAGTTACAGTACATCTCGCCTGTCATTTTGTTTATCTGGTAAGGTGTTGTTAAGTGCATCGATATGAAATCTTCTTTCAGGGGCAACTGGGGGTAGGAACCATAGATAGCGCACCCGCTTGAGGCGTAAACAAACTTTTCTACCCTGGCAAGCCTTGAATATTCCAATAATTTAATCAGCCCGATAATATCAACTTCGGCTGAAATTTCCGGATAATCAACTGAATTCTGATTGGCAAAAAAGGCCGCCAGATGAAATACATGAGAAATATCTTCTTTAAAGACCCTTTTAAGGTCAATATCACTTCTGACATCACCTTCGACAAACATGATATTGTTTAAAGGAACCACGTTCCAGGGCTTCTTCTCTTTAATAGATGATAAATTGTCCAATATAATAATCTTGCCGCCCGATCCCACCAATTCCGACAGGGCGATTATTAGATTGCTGCCGATAGCGCCTGCCCCGCCTGTCACCAGGATATTTCTGCCTTTATAATATTTGGTCAACTCATCATCTAAATTCAATTTCAGAAGGTAATCATTCACCCACTGGATCCTCTTTTCATTGCTGCCTATCATTTTTGCCTCCAAAGCGTTCCGATATGATTCCAATAATTCTTTTGCTCGCCCTTCCATCTCCGTAAGGATTTATAGCATTTGACATGCGTTTGTACTCATCATGATTATTCAGAAGTTTCTGCGTTTCATCCACAATAGTTTTAACATCTGTGCCCACCAATCTTGCCGATCCAGCCTCTATCCCTTCAGGCCTCTCCGAAGTATCGCGCATCACAAGAACCGGCACTCCGAGAGACGGAGCTTCCTCCTGAATGCCACCTGAATCCGTAAGTATAATATTGCTTTGGCTCATCAAAAAGACAAAGGGTTCATAATCAAGCGGGGGTATCAAATGAATATTATCCACATCTCCCAAAATCGAATATACTGGCTCCTGAACATTAGGGTTCAAGTGGACAGGATACACAATATGTACATCAGGATTATTTCCAGCCAATATACGCAAGGCCCTACAAATCCTTTTAAAACCTCCCCCAAAGCTCTCCCGCCTGTGCCCGGTTACAAGGATTAGTTTTGAGTTGCCAGAGTCATTACGCAGTATCAGATTCCACCTCTCTTGAAGGTGCTTTTCTAAGCTTTTCCTTCTGACTTCTGATTTCTGACTTCTGACAACTGCTAATAGTGCATCTATCACCGTATTTCCCGTAATATAAATTGAAGATTCGTCATAACCTTCCGTAATCAGATTCGCCTTCGCACCTTCAGTCGGCGCAAAATGAAAATCAGACATAACGCTTGTCAGACGGCGGCTTATCTCCTCAGGGAAAGGGCTGTACCTGTTTCCTGTGCGTAATCCTGCTTCAATATGGGCTACCGGTATCTTCAAATAAAAGGCCGCTAGGGCTGCTGCGAACGTAGTGGTTGTATCTCCCTGAACAAAAACAACATCGGGATTTTCTTTTTTCATTACCTCAGTAACGCCAAGCAACACACTTGCCGTCAGGCTGGGCAATGACTGCCTCTCTGTCATTATATCAAGATCATAATGGGGCTTTATGCTAAACAACTCAAGCACCTGATCCAACATCTCCCTGTGTTGCGCAGTTACACATACAACTACCTTGAACCGCGAGCTTTCAGCTTCCAGCTCTCGAATAACAGGAGCCACCTTGATGGCTTCCGGCCTCGTCCCAAAGACAAACAATACCTTTATCTTTTCACTTTTCATCCGTTTCTAGTTTTTGTGACTTTTGTGCCTTTTTGCGGCTATATCATGTCCATCCTGTTATCCTGTCAAATGTTTAAACTCGATAAAACCATTTCATCCATTCAACTGTTCTTCTTATCCCTTCTTGGGGATCAACCTCAGGATTATGTTTCAAATCCCTTACAGCTTTGGAAAAATCCATTGTTTTCACTTTTGTTGTAAACGGTTCAGCCTCCTTATACGTTACAAGCGATTCATCGCCTCCAGTAGCCTCCAAAATCAAATCAGAGTATTCCTTGATATCCATTTCCCACTCTGATCTGCCGCCAACATTATAAACCTCTCCTGGAATAAAATTATCGACAATATTTGCAAATGTTCTACAGGTATCTTCAACATAATCTATTATCCGCTTGTGACCTTCATAAACGGTATAAGGTTTACCATGCAAACAATGAAAGATGAATTTGGGGATAAAACCCCTGTATGGCGTATATTCTTCATGAGGCCCATAACAGTTGACTGGGCGCACCCTTACTGTTTCTGTCCCAAACATAGTTGCTGAATTAAGACACATTAGTTCACCGGCCCATTTTGATATCGCGTAATCATTCATTTGATAAGTATCTTTTATTTTATTATCCACCATCACAGCTTCAGTCATTCTTCCTTCATAATCTCCATATACCTCTGCTGAGGAAAACGAGATCATCCTGAACTTAAGTTTTTCCTGTAACCGCAAAATGTGCTTTAATCCAATCACATTCGTCTGCCATAAGTTTTCATAATAGGCCTCACCATTCCACCTCCCATATTCAGCGGCAAGATTATAAACATAATCAAATGGTCCATAGTCTTCAAAGACTTTTTCTATTTGACGATAATTTCTCACATCACATCTTATGTAATCATCCCGGTCCGTATTATACAGATCACAAGCAACAACACTATGGCCCCGTGATCGCAGTTCATTACATAAATTGGTGCCGATAAACCCGGCGCCTCCCGTTATTAATATCTTCATTCTATCCTTTTCTCCTTTTTTATAATCTACGCCAATCTGCGTAATCTGCGGATTAGATTTCCCCCACTTCCCGCATCCATTCAACAGTTCGCTCAACACCGGTCTTGAGATTATATGGCAAAGGCCCGGAGATCTCCATGATGGGCCGCATATCAAAGACATATTCCGTACGAATGTTGTTAAGTCTGAAACTTGAAAGTGGGACACCATGCCAGCCAACCCCCTTACAGCCATCTCCAATCCTTGCAGCTAATTTTGCCATCCAGAGTGGAACATGATGAATTTTTCGAGCCCCCACGGCCTGCCTGATCATATTAGCCATATCGTATAGATCAGCCGGCTGATCATCTGCCACATAGAAGGTTTTTCTATCTATTTTTTTTCCTGGAGCAAGCAATATTTGATGTATCTGGTGAACAGCGTTTCCCACATATCCAAGAGACCTTTTATAATGACCGGCGCCTATATGAAAATACCAGCCCTGTTTAATTGATTTAAAGAAATTCTTATATGGTTCATCAAACCATGGTCCCCAGATAGAAATCGGCCGGATAATGGTCCAGGCATAGGACAGATTTTCCGCCGCCCGAACAATCTTTTCTCCTTCGACCTTGCTCTGCCCGTAGAGCGTGGTCGGCTGATAATCTGTATCACGTTTCGGCACATAACCCATCCTGCATACAAGCAACGAAGATGTAAATATCACACGCTCAATAGCAGGTGCTTCTTCAAAAGCCCGCAGCATGTTTTCCACTCCCTCCATATTTGCCGCAAAGTCGCTCAAATTCTTCTCATCCAGCCCGGTCTTCGCCGCCAGATGAACGACATGGGTTGGTGAAAAATCAGTAATTATCTTTTTTAGCCTGGGAGCATCCAATAAATCACACTCTTGCCAAAAACTCTTATGTGCGGCATTGCGCGGCGGCTTAATATCTATATTAATAAATTCCGTCTCACCGGTTCTCAACAATAGTTCAATGTAATTCGTTCCTATAAAACCGGAGCCACCTGTAATAAGTATTTTCATTATTTTCCTCAGTTATCTGCTGGTTTCTCGCAATACCATCCGATACCATTGGCAAAAAGTTTGAATGGCCACAACACTCTCCACGGCCAGTCTAACAAAGAAATCATTGCTTGCAAAAATACCGGATACCGAACGTGGCTGAATGATAAACCCCGGTACAGTATATTAGCAAAACCAACCTCTTTTAGGTTCTTTGTCAGTGCCGGAGGATATATTGGTCTTTCGTCATCTACTAAGCCAGTAACATTGCCCATAAAAACTCTTAAAAATGAAGCAAGTTGCGAAGGCGGGAAAAGCGCACCGGGTTCATGAATTGCGAGAGTACCCCCCCGCAAAAGACGATAGTATTCTTCGAGAAAGGGGCTAAATCCTACCTTGTGGACATGATGTAGAAAAAGGGGACATATGATGATATCAAAAGAATCTTTTGTTTCCCCTGATTGTAATATGTCCACCTTTTTTGTGACAATATGGGCGGGACACTAGGCAAGCGCCTTTTCTGAAATATCCATACCACATATTTCAGCATATAAGCCCTGCAAATATTTTATCTCATGCCCAGTACCGATGGGCGCAATGAGCACTTTGGCTTTTCGGTAATATGGCTTGTCAGAAATATATTTTGACAGGTATCCATAAAAACGTATTTTCTCTACTTCTCCCGACAACCAATGTCTTTCCCTCGACGCAAACAACGGATGTGACGTCCAGTGGCCTGAATCGATGTAGAACCTTCCACTGTCATGCCATTCGACTTCCGCTTGCAAATCTTGCTTGTTGCTTCTACTTTTGTTCATCGGCTCTCTCACTTATTAAAATCCTTAGCGGCCTTAGCCAGCACCGCCACAGTCTTTTCAACACAAACATCCCACGAAAATTTGGCGGCACGTTTTTTTGCTTTTTCAGACATGGCTTTTCGCTGGTTATTATCCCAAGTAAGTACAGTTTTGATTGCTTCGGCTAAAGCCTTCCCATCTCTCGGCGGATAAAAAACAGCCACACCTCCAAATAGTTCCGGCAGGCATGGATTGTCAGCAGATATGCAAATACAGCCATGTGACATCGCCTCTCCCCCGATCATTCCGAAAGATTTCGCAGGGCATTGCGCATCTCATCCTGTTTCTTTTCATCACGGGAGAAGATACGGATCTCTTTGATATCTGTTTCCAAAGATCGATGTAAAACAGCATTCCCGAAAGAGCCGGTACCGCCTGTAATTAAAAGAGTTTTGTTTGCGAACATCTGTTTTCTATTAACCTTCTTTTGGTTTATTTATCAAGCAATTTTGGAGCTTAGCAGGCATTATTGCAAAGCTTTCCGAAGTTCGTCCACGGTCTTTTGTGCGCAGATTTCCCAGGAGAATCTTGATGCCCTATCTTTAGCAGCACTGGACATTGCTGCCCTTTCAGCTTCTCCCATAGATAAAGCAGCCTGGATCTGTTTTGCAAGTGTAGTAGAGTCCTTTGGTGGATAATATAGCGCCGAAGCGCCGAAGAATTCAGGCAAAGGAGGGTTCTTAGAGGCAATATTGACGCAGCCGTGGCTCATCGCCTCCAAGGCGATATTGGGGCATGCCTCGACACGGCTGGTCATAATGAAAGCATCGCAATGAGAGTAACACCAAGCCATTTCAGAATCATTCAGTTTGCCGAGCCAATAAATACGTTCTGTTATTCCTGAAATTGCAGCCATTTTTTTCAATCTGATAAAGTAGGGTTCCATTCCGGGATCCGCGTTTCCACCAATGGCCAATTGCATAGGCTGTTTTGTATTCAGAATCGCTAATGCCCGAATAATGTCTTCTAATCCGCGGGCGGGGCGTATTGAGCCAGCCGTAAAAAGAAATGGGGATGACTCTATTGAGGCGGCGGCCCTCTCACTATTGCCACTTAGATGGGGATCGTAATCAATTCCATGATAAACAACGCCAATTCGATGCTCGTTGATATTCCATTTTTCAACCAAGTAGTTTTTCACATAGTTGGATACTGCAATAACCCTCTCTGCGCGTCTACATGCGCTTCTTGCTATAACAATACGTCCGATATTTATGATACGTTCCCTCGTGGGGTTACCATTAAATGGCACCACAAGAGGTTCCATGTTGCGTACCATGGTGATAACAGGTATACCACCACATTCAAACCCTCTTGCTGTTGGAATGAAGACTACATCTGGTTGCCACTTGGCTATTTCGCTTTTTAACCAGGAAACCTTGCGCAACGGATTGAATGAAGGTATCGAATGAACGGCGACCGTACTGCCCAAAATGAGGGCATCGTTTCCGGGAGGGAGAAAGACCTTTAGACCTGTAACGCGAGCATCCTTCGCCATTAATGGCAGTATATTCTGCAGGTATTTACGGTACCCCCCGCTTAACCCCCCACCTGTTAAATTAACTACAGCTATTCGCACAACAATCTTTTACTTTTCGACTTGTATCTTGTATTCTTGCCGCCACAACTCAAACATCGTCAGCGCAAATATCCGGTTCGTATTCGCATATCCCTTTTTCTGGAGAGAAAGCAGATCTTGAATAAATCTATTGCTAAACAAATTCCCATCAGAATTTGTCAAGACCGATTCCATATATGCGCCCCAATCGCCCTTGAACCAGGCATGCAAAGGCATGGTGAACCCTTGTTTGCGTGTCACATCGTATTCCTTTGGTAATAGCCGTTTTGCCAAATGTCGCAAGAGAATCTTCCGGGCATTCTTTGTCACTTTCAGATGATCCGGCAAACGACCGTATGCAAACTCTATGATTCGATAGTCCAGCAATGGTGCGCGTACCTCAAGTGAGGCAAGCATGCTGGCGCGGTCAACCTTGACCAGATAACCATCAGTAAGGGTCGTTCGAAAATCTGCCTCCATTCCTTGCCTTAACAGAGAATACGTCAGATCAGACATTGATGATCTATAGCATTCCGACGTTAAGTCGTTATCGTCAAACCGTATGTCAGGCGAATAGAGTCGCTTTCTCGACAGATGATCGAAGTACAAATTGATGTGTGATACGGTATTTTTGTGGTTGTCAGACAAACCAATCAGGTGATTTCTTCCGCGCATCCCCAGCGGCAAATAATCAGAGGCAACGCGGGCAATGCAGCGTCTTAAAGAATTGGGTATATATCTTCGTAAGTTTTCCTGCTTCAGTATCCAGTTGTAATGACTATAGCCGCCAAAAAGCTCATCCCCGCCGTCGCCGCTAAGCGCGACTTTGGCGTGCTTACGAATCTCACGGGATAAAATATAGGTCGGTACGATGGCATGATCTGCAATCGGTTCGTCAAATTGTTTTGCAATTTCCGGCAGCAGGGTAACGGAAGCGGGCTCGGCTAACAATTCTTCATGCTGCGTGCCAAAGAATTCGGCAATTAGCCTCGCATGCTCACTTTCATCAAAGCCATCGTGCCCCCGAAAAGAAACATTGAATGTCCTTATCCGACGAGGCGAAGTTGCCACTGCCATTGCTGTAATCAAACTCGAATCCAGGCCGCCGCTGAGCATGACACCGACCGGCACATCAGCAACCAATTGGCGTTTGACAGAGTCTTTCAGCAGTTCCTCAAGTTCATATGAGAAATCATCCACATCACCCTTATTGGCCGCATTTGGTTCAGGTAATCGCCAGTAACGCCAGGAACAAACCTCGTCTTTTTCAAAATCATATTCCAAAGCATGACCGGCTTCGAGCTTCTTGACCCCTTTTAAAATGCACATGTTCCCCGGCACATAGCCGTAGGCGAGGTAATAATCGAGCGCCTGGTTGTTAAGAATACGAGGAAACGCCGGGTCAGCCATCAAAGCTTTGAGTTCGGAGGCAAAAACGAATTTCCCATTGGAATGCCAGTAATATAGGGGTTTCTCCCCCGCCCGGTTCCGCGCCAAAAGTAATCGCCGCGCTTCTGAATCGAACAGGCTGAAGGCGAACATGCCGTTAAAGCGCTGCAGGCAATCGATGCCCCATTCGCGATAGCTTGAGAGAATCACTTCTGTATCGCTTTCGGATCTGAATATGTGCCCCTTACCCTCAAGCTCACAGCGCAGATACTGGAAGTTGTAGATTTCGCCGTTGAAAACAATGCAAAAGCGACCGCGCTCATCCAACATCGGCTGATGACCGGCTGGCGAAAGGTCAATGATCGCCAGACGTCTGTGAGCAAACCCCACCCTAGAGTCCGGCGAGTACCACTCTCCTGCGTCATCAGGCCCCCGATGGACCATGCTGTCTCTCATAATCCTGAGGATTTCCGGGTTACAGCGTCCTTTCTGGAAAAACTGTCCTATAATTCCGCACATAACGCTATTGTTCCATGATTAAGGTTTTTCTTCCCCTGCCAACTATTCCGTTCGGTCCACGCCGCACATCCACATCTGTAAATCCTGCCGATGTAAGCCAGCGTTTTACGGTCGATATCCTTTGCGGATGATCATGCGCGGGAGAGTACATGTCGAAAGTATCGAGAATCGCCCATTCATTATTGACTTCAGGCGGAAGCTTGAGATGCGAATACTCTACAATGGGGATAAGGCGGGCCCCAGCCCTACCAGCAATTTTCCGCAACGCGGCAGCAACGGGTAGGAGACGAGGCACTACTGCCGATACGATTCTGTAGAGTCTTTCCTTGTCCATCCTTTTTGTGATCGGGCGCAGAACGTATTTCCAGTTAAGATAGGCAATGAAATCTGCGCGATACACATCAATTACAAGCTCCCCCCTGGCTTCACAAATCTGGCCAGGCTTATAAATGCCCTTTCAGGATCAGGGGTATGTTGCAATACACCAAGACTGATGACCTTATCAAAGGATTGTTCCGCGAACGGGATATTGAAGATATCGCCCTGGAAGAGATGCAGATTTGGCTTCTCACCATTGTTTGATAAATTGGCCTCTACTGCGTTGGAATAATCAAATGAGAACAGCTCTGCGCCAGTTTGGAGAAGCACTTCGGTGAAGCGCCCGGCACCTGATCCAGCCTCCAATATTCGCTCTCCCTCCAAATGTTCGGACCAACCGGAAACGGTAAATAGACGGTCCCGCGAGATAGGCAAACCCGTATAGCTGTCCAACTGCGTTTTACGGTGGATGTTCCACTGATAGCCAAAAGAACCCGCATAGTTCTCTGCGGGAACAAATCGTGGTATTCCGCTGATCACCGAGTAGCGTATGCCGCATGTGCGGCATACTAATGTCCCCTCGCGCACACTGCCGTCTTCCTGATGAACCATGTTATCGAGAATGAAGTGACCGCCACAGGTCGTGCATATATACTTCTCGGCATCCGGATTCATATAAGTTCCTTATACACTCTTTCCCAATTACGGGCCATTTCGGCTATGGACCATTCCTGAGTTTTCTGTTTTGCGATCAAAGCACGAGCTTTGGAGGCATCCGCATTACGCAATGCCTGCACAATGGTGTCGGCCGTCTGCTGAATGTTGGATGAATCAACAAAGAGCGCGCAATTCTCATCAACAATCTCACTGTGCGCAGGGATATCCGAGAGTACGAGCGGGCACCCGCACGCCATGGCTTCCATGACCGTGTTCGGACATCCTTCATAGGCACTGAGCGATACAAAAACCGAGGCCTTTTTCATCAGAGCCCAAACCAAGGCGGCCGGCAAATGACCCGTAAAATGGACATCCGCGTCCAGCCCCAGCTTGTGTGTCAACACCTTCAATTCGGATCGCTGGGAACCTTCCCCGCACAAAATCCCCAACACGTTTTGTTGCTGCCTAACGCATGCCAGTGCTTCCAAAAAGGCTTGCGGATTTTTGGTGGCACTAACATCCGACGTTAGCCGACCAACATAAAGCACAATGGGCGCTTCCAGCTTCGCCAATCCGGGCGGCAAAGCCGCCACAGTCCTGTCGATTTCATGCACCGGCAATCCGTTTGGTACGACATAACGGCGACTGTATGGTAGCTTGGTTTTCCAGTATTCGTCACCACCTAAAGAATTCGATACAATAGCACTCGCACCAGAACCTACCCAGACTCGCAAACGGTGTTTCCATGTAGGCAAATAGGCCATGGCCGAACTCGGCTCACGAAATATCCAGGGGACCCCACTGAGTCTTGCCGCTATTCCGCCCAAAATATCCATTTGCAAAATCCATGTATGAATGATGTCCGGCTTGATACCCCGAATAAGTCGAAGCAGTTGCCAGAGTAAATATGGATCGTAATTAGATCGTGATTTGAGCTGGTGAAGCACAACGCTAGGCAGTTCCGGCTTGAGATGCCCCTCCTTAGAATAGGCAACATGAACATCATGCCCCATACGCACCAACTCGGGCGCCAGATAACCAATCTGCCGCTCCGCCCCGCCACCACTCAGGTAAGGTATGAGGTGAAGAATACGCATACTCAGTCAATAAACTCCCGAAACCATAATTCCAGAAAAAGGAACGCCCAAAGCCGGTTAGACCAGTCACGGCGGCCCTCGATGTGTTCATTTACCATCTTTTGAAGCAGGCGTTGTTCAAATAAACCCCTGCGTTCAGAGGTTTCATCAAGAAGCGTTTCTTTCAGCATCGGCGCAAGATCACTGCGAAACCATTTGGCAATCGGAAGACCGAATCCAGTCTTGGGCTTATTCAGAATCTCCGTTGGCAAGAGATCCTTAACCGCACTCTTGAAAATTATCTTCCCGCCTTTTGTGTCACGTTTGAGCCGTGATGGAATCGTTGAGGCAAACTCCACGAACTCATGATCCAAAAACGGACACCGCACTTCCAGGCTGTTGGCCATGGAGGCGATATCCGTCTTCACCATGAGACAGTCAGGAAGGTAAAAGTTCTGGTCGTGCCGCATCAGCCAGTCCAGAGCATCCATGCCCTCCTCCCAGGGGTAAGCCGCCAGAGGGTCTTCCGGGACAGGTGGCCTGGAGATCAGGTCCCTGAATAAGGGCGTGTATGCCAGCCGCTTCTCCTCAGGCTTTAGTGTGGTTCCAAACTGGAGGCGGCGAGCCTTCACGGTTGCCGCCCCAAACATAGCGAGCCCGCGGCGGAGGCATGCCGCATTATTGTCATGAGGAAATGAATCGAGCAGTCCCCTTCCGCCCTCTGCAAGCATTTTTCTTAACCAGAGAGGCCACACATCCCATTTGTTCCAGTCCAGGATCGCCGCATAGTTGTCATACCCGGCAAAAGACTCGTCGCCACCATCGCCGCTCAAAGCGACGGTCACATGCTGGCGCGTCATCTTTGATACATAGTAAGTGGGCAGGGCGGAAGAATCAGCAAAGGGTTCATTGTAATGCCGCACCAGAAGCGGTATGACCTCGGCCGCATTGGGCTTGACGATCCATTCATGGTGCTCTGTCCCATAACGTTCGGCCAGCAATCGTGCATACGGCAGTTCATTAAACGCCTCTTCTTCAAAACCAATGGAAAAAGTTTTCACCGGCCGGGGGCTCTCCTGCGCCATAAGAGCAACTATGGTTGCCGAATCGATGCCGCCGCTCAGAAATGCGCCAAGTGGCACATCCGATATCATTCGCATCCGGACCGACTCGCGCAGGCGTTGCAGAAGCTCCGCTTCAATTTCCTCCTGAGGGGCACTGGTTTTCGTGGGAAGAGGTGGTTCCCAGTAGCGCTGCGTCTTCACATTGCCCTTGAGGTCGCACGTCAGATACTCTCCCGGCCTCAATCGCTTGATCCCCTTAAATGCGGTATAAGGACTGGGCACGAATTGATAGGTCAGATACTGGTCAATGGCATGGTAATCCGGAGAAACGGATACATCCGGATCTGCGGTAATGGCCTTGATCTCAGAACCGAACACAAAAGATTGTGGGGTTACGGTGTAGCAGAAAGGCTTCTTTCCCATCCGGTCCCGGGCACAAAACAGGATTTCACGCCGCTTATCCCAGAGCGCAAAGGCAAACATGCCCCGCAGTTTCTGTAAACATGCTGTGCCTTCATCTTCATATAGGTGAATGATTACCTCTGTGTCGGAATTCGTTGCGAATCGATGCCCGCGTTCTTGCAACTGCTTTCGTAATTCTTGAAAGTTGTATATCTCACCGTTGAAAACGAGCCATACAGTGCGATCTTCGTTGGCCAGAGGCGGGCAAGCGCTGTGTGCAAGATCAATGATGGACAGGCGTCGCTGTCCCATCCCAATGTGTGGCGCCGTGTATACACCTTCGTCATCTGGACCGCGGTGCACGATGGTGTTGCACATCGCCCCGATGGAGTCAGGCGCAGGCACACTATCTTTAAATATCAGTTTTCCGCAGATTCCGCACATACGTTACTTTACATTATGGGGGGTCATGGCGATTCTGTGACCCGGTTGATCTCCCACCTTGACAGAGAAGATAGCCCTCGCCATGAGTAAGAGTATATAAAAAGGGATAATCTCCCAAACAAGATTTGCCAGAAGGCTGAACGTCGTATTCCGGAATGTGTAATACACTTTAAGACAGAAAAACAAATACAATAAAGTTTCCAGGAACCCGGATTGGTGTTTTAGGTACCAGCGATGGATTCGTGCCAGGATATATCCCAATAATGCACCCCTGAGAGCAAGTTCAATCCAATCTAAGCCCACAATTGATTGACTGATAACCCCCCACATAAATCCCTGGCCGGTTCCACTAATACCAATCTCTCGTAGATACCATTCCGAGGCCGTTACCTTCTCAAAAGGCACTAATTGCTGTGGCGGAAGAATCATAATAAAATCGTTTATATATAAATACCAGGGCAAATCGGCGCCTGCTATCTTTCGCTGTAATACATCGTATGCCGTCCCAAGCAATGTCTGAAATTCGTTAGATCCGGAAAAAATACCCGCATTTGCCTGCGACAAAGCCGTTTGCAAAGAAGCAAAATCAATATATGCATATGCACGATAAAGACCTAAAAAAATGAAAAATATAAATAGCGCTGCCCCTGATGTGATCAGAAATTTCATGGACAAGGGCTTAATCATCCGGTGATAAAACAGCGCTGTTGCCATGAGGAACAATACCAAACCGGATCGGCCTCCCTTCAGAATAAACGTCTGAATAATTTCAGCCGTAACCCATACGAGCAAAATAATGAACCACTTTTTTTGCCTGCATCGACTAACAACAATGAAAAGCAATGCTAACTTGAAGACAAACAGAATACCCGCCAACTTGCCAGATATCTGCAATAGGAGGAGAGGCATATTTGACGCAACACTTAACCCAATGGCTATCCTTTCACCATATGTTTCTGGTAAAGTGTAAATATCACCCGTTAATATCCCTAAAAGGAAGAAGTAACCAGTCAAAATTAGGAAGAAAAGAACGATGATCTGTCGGGTAGAACGACTTGGGGTACTGACATTACCTACTTCTATTGTTCCTTTACCTCGAAACACCGAATAGAAAACCACAAAAGAAAAAAGATACAACACATGGCGTAAATGGAACAGCCCTAATTCATAAGGTTCAGGATTGTACGAGCGCAACCGGTTATCGCTGAGGATGCCAAACTGCAAGCCATCTACCCAATAATTGACAAGGGGATAGACCGTATAGACAAGTGTGGCCAGAGCACAGAACATACCCACATCAAAAAAAGGAATCTTCTGGTCACGATCCCATAAAGTCATCCAGAGCCAAAGTACCATAAGGACGCATGCAAACCCCGGCGCAGCAACATAAAACTTATCGGCCGTCATGAATGCCAGGGCAGATGCAGCTAATACAATTGCAGGTAAAACTACTGAAATCGTTCTATTCTTAAAACGCATCGCGAACCATTTGAATTATACGGATCTTAAAAGACATCGGTCGTTGTTATCCCCTGGATTATACCAATCAAAAATAAACCACAGAAATATAAATCATTCGTGGTTGTGCAAATCTTTTGTTTATTTGAAATCCCGCTGTTACATACCTTTCTTGATAAGATCACCAGCTTTCCTGAGCAATTCGGCTATCCTGTAATCCTTCCGCACCCGCCTGAAGCCGTTGAGCGCAATTCTTTCACGTTCCTCATCATGGGCGAGGTAGTATTTCACCTTATCGATAAGATCGTCTGCGTTCCGATAAGAAACAATCTCTTCACCGACAGAAAAGAATTGTTTCAGATATTCTCCCCCGTCGGAAATCTGCATGACGCCGTTGGCCGGAAGGTCAAACAGGCGATAGCTGCCAATCGTATAATCTCCCCGGTTATGCACATTGATCCCGATCTTCACCCTTTGGTAAAGTGGCACGTAATGGGTAAAAGGCAGGGGTGTTACCCACCCGGGAAAGCCGTATTTAAGATTGAAATAGACATTCTTTTTCAGACTTGTCAGGCCGTGCAACCGCAAACGCCTGCCCAATGCCTTCTTAACTGCGGCAAGCAGCGGCATCTTGTTGACGTGCAATGCTCCAACAAAAATCACGTCAATATCACGCTGCGCGGAAAGTATGTCCATGTCGGTCTTTGAAGGGTCACAGAGCGCATCGAAGGAACCAAGTGGCCACAAATCGACTCTTTTGGCGCCACAGTAGCGGAGCTTCTCTTCCATTCCCATATCTCTGCTATAAGCTGGGCTATGATAAAGAATATGGTCATAAGCGTGCAAGTACGCAAAGTCTCGGTCGTATGCCGTCAAAGGCCCATCGCTTGTCCTAAGTACTTTATAAATTGAGATTTTCTTTAAAAAATCAGGATGATAAGGGAAGCAGTTGTCAACTATGAGCGCATCGGCTCCGCTATCATGGATCAGCCGTTCAAGGTCGGTGTACATCTGGAACAGTCCGGGATGACGATGGAAATAGAGGTTGTCAAGAAGCTGTGCGCGAACGTAGAGGTTCGAATCGAGATATTTGTCATGGTTGAACGGGATAAATTGGTATCGCTCGCCAGAAGCTGCGGCGATTTCCCTTTGCCAATAGTCGCCTTCGAATCCGCGCTTGTTGAAGGAATAGATGATCTTCATCGGATATGCTTTGATCTCATGACAAAATTGTAGCTCGGATTCCAATCACGGTTACGGTAGTGCGCAATAACCTCGAAATGTTTCTCAAAAAGACGACCAAGGTCTGCAACCCGAAAGCCTCTCATCCCAATTTCCCAACAATGCTGACCCGAACAATAACGCGGCGTAACTCCATCTGGCCTATGAAAATAGTTGAATAAATCAATAATAAAGGACAGATCAATACCCTTCAAATCCATTTTCAGTCGCAATTGAAAATGCCGGCCTGCAACTGGCAGATATATTAAACAATATCTACCAACCCTGGCTAATTCCGACAAACAACGATCCAGATAGGGGACGGCGAGGTGCTCCAATACATGGGATGCAATGACCACATCGAAACTGCCGTCGTCAAACATCGAGAGGTCGTGGACGCTTCCGATCACATCAGGGTTGAGGGTCTTGTCAATATCGAAGGTTGTTACCTCATACCTACGCCACTTAAAGACCTGTGTATCGAGTCCCTGCCCAGGCCCGATGATCAGAAGCTTTTTCACATCTCCGCAGAACTGGAGATCACGGTACTGATAGTAAGAGTTAACGAAATTAGAAAGATGTAGCTCACCCGCCCATTTCTCCTGGTCAACCGGCATTACTGACGGAACTGGAATGCCTTTATTCATGAATTTTTTCATTTTCATTGGTTTCGAGGCCTTGTAATCATAAAGCGGCTACCACTTTGCGATTCTTCTCGTACAGCATGGCAACAAGAAATAAATGAAAGGCTAACCCAAGGATAGTCGAACCCAGATAAGCAGCTGCCAGCCCTGCGCCGCCATAAGACTGAACAAGATAGTATGCCGCCACAACAAGGAATGTTTCCCTCGGAACATTTATAGTGAAAAATGAAAGCCATATCTTTGCCTGGGACTGCACATACTGATACAAGGCAATGCTCAGACCCTCAAATATGCTGGCGACGAGGAGAAGCCATAGAAGAAAATGTCCGGCCGCGAAATCCTTTCCGAAAAGTTGGAGAATCTGCCGCCCGAAAACCCCCATGACAAGGACGCCACCCAGAGAAACGAGAAAGATGTACAGTACATTGGATCTGAACACCCTGTTATAGTGAGACACATCCCCTTTGGCCTTCTCGTTATTCAGCACGGAGAGCCCAACACTGTTCATCACACTTGGCAGGAACATCACGAGGATACGAATATTGTTGGCTGCACTGTAAAGCGCCATTTCTCCGTATCCGCTGGGCTGTCGAACGAGGAAAGAGTTGGCGAGCCAGATCATCGGCATGGAATAGTATCCTGCAATTGCGGCAGGCAACGCAAATTTATAAATAATCGCCTTTTCCTGGTCCAGACTGCCCCGGTACTGGGGCGTTATACCCTGAACCCGGCTTTCGAGTCGAAGCCACCTGTTGTGAATAGCGCAACGGACAAAGGCGTTTATACTAAGTCCGACGAGGGTACCATTCAACCCTCCCCACCACGCGCCCAGGGAAATGGCGGCCACGGCTACGATCCCGCTTGCCACACCTGCCTTTGCAAGACTACCATAAGCCTCCAGACCGGAAAGTGCCCCTGTCTGATATCCGTTTATGGCAGAGAAAAAGAGAAACCCTGATCCTATCATGAGGGCGAATGCGAGGTGTGGGGCCTTCAACATGGCTCCGGCCAGCCAAGGCGCTATGGTGATGAGCAGAAACGCCCCTACACCTGCCATCAAGGCGGAGACAAGGGCACACAAGCCCATGATTCGTCCGGCCCTCGCCGGATCACTGGAGCGGTATTCTGCGATATATTTTGCAGCGGTGTATCCGATAGCGAGTTGCGATAGAGCAGCCACCGTCAGCAGTGTGCTCTGCACCATCGCGTACTCTCCAAAACCTTGCTTCATTAAAATGCGGGCGACGATAATGTTGGCGATCAGAGTACTGCCTTGATTGAACGCCACGGCAATCAAATTAAACCCCGTACCCTTAATCAGTCTGTCTCGAAGCCTCATCGTTTACTCAGCGGACGTTGCGTGCTTTTGTTGAAAGGAACAGTTGGTCGCGGCAGGACTGCTCGTTACCAAACACCCCCCGGTCAGGGGAATAAGGTGAAGCCGAGGGGGCGTTCGTGCAGAAAGTGCACAAGTCTTTTGCCAGCTAGTTAAACAACTTCCTGCCAAACATCCAAATTCTTGTGTGCTTGCTTCACCT
>DSAQ01000013.1 GCA_011046395.1 Pseudomonadota bacterium | reverse complement strand
TACAAAGAAATCACAGATATTATTCTTAGAAGTTTTAAGGCAGAAAACCAGAATTCAAAAGATTTGTATATGATAATAAAAGAAAAAATATCAGTGATGATCAGCGTAGATCGGCGGCTGAGTAGTTACAGAGATTTTTTATAATGAGACGTAAAGAGACGAGTGGAGGTTAGAGATGTCGATGTCGCGGATTGGCAAGAAGCCAATTCCTATACCCAAAGATGTCCAGGTAGAACTGGCAGACGACATGATTACGGTGCGCGGTCACAGGGGCAGTCTAAGCAGGCCTATTAATCCGGCTGTAAATATAGTAGTTGAAGATGGACAGATTTTAATAAAGAAAAGAGATGACTCCCCGGCCACAAATGCTTTGGGTGGGTTGACCCATGCCCTGGTGGCTAATATGGTCACAGGCATAACTACCGGATTTAGTAAAGTTATGGATCTCATAGGGGTGGGATACCGGGTAGAGTTGCAAGGGAATCAACTCGTATTTAATCTAGGATATTCTCATCCGGTTAATTTTGCTTTGCCTGAGAATATCTCAGCTAAAATTGAGAAACAGACCAGATTAACCCTGGAAGGCATAGATAAAGAACTTCTGGGTTTGACTTGCGACCGTATCAGGCGGCTAAGACCGCCGGAGCCTTACAAAGGTAAAGGCATCCGTTATGCGGATGAAGTTATCCGTAAAAAAGCCGGGAAGACCGGCAAGAAATAATTAAAGGCCCTAAAAAGGTGTTTCTATGGTAGTGCGTAACTTAAAACAAGAGATGAGATTAAAGAGGAAAAAGAGGATACGTGCGAAGATTGCTGGTACCAGTGAAAGACCGCGTTTGACCGTGTTCCGTACCGCTAAGCATATATATGCCCAGATTATAAATGATGAGATGGGCATGTCGCTGGTATCTGCTTCCACGCTCAGCAAAGAGATCCGTGAAAAAAAGGATAAACTCGAAGGGAAAGTGAATGCAGCCCTGGAAGTAGGGAAGTTGATTGCGGCTAAGGCCTTAGCCAATGGCATCAAAAAGGTAGCGTTTGACCGTTGCGGGTTTCTTTATCATGGTAGAGTCAAGGCCCTGTCGAATGGAGCCAGAGAAGGCGGGCTGGATTTTTAAAGGGGAGGAGCATCGTTGTTAGACAAAGAATCGGGATTAGAATCTCAGCTTAAATTAATAGACAAGGTGGTCTATATAAACCGTGTAGCCAAAGTGGTCAAGGGCGGGCGGCGGTTTGGCTTTGCGGCTATTGTTGTGGTTGGCGATGGACAGGGTAGGGTCGGCTACGGCCTCGGTAAGGCTAAGGAAGTGCCGGTGGCTATAAGCAAGGCCGTGGAGAAGGCCAAGAAAAATATGATCTCAGCGCCGGTGTTAAACAAGACTATCCCCCATGAGGTTACCGGAAAATATGGTGCAGGCCGTGTTTTGCTGATGCCAGCGTCAGAGGGAACCGGGGTCATTGCCGGCGGCGCGGTAAGAGCAGTAGTCGAAGTTGCCGGGATACAAAATATACTGACAAAGTGCTTAGGATCGAATAACCCGCATAATGTGGTTAAGGCTACCTTAAATGGGTTGGGGTTATTGCGTAGTCCTGAAAGCGTAGCTCAACGCCGGGGCAAGTCGGTCGAAGAAGTTACAGCCTAGATAAGTTTTTGTGCAGGAAGGGAAGATGAATAAGGCTATTAAAATAACCTTAAAGAAGAGCGCTATCGGGCGGCCTGAGACCCAACGTCTGGTGTTGCACGGCCTTGGTTTGACCAGAACTGGCAAGACGGTGGTGCGCAAAGACACACCGGAGATTCGAGGAATGATCCGTAAGGTTATCCATTTAGTTGAAGTACAGGAGTAGATGATGACGACTTTACATGAGCTTAAGCCCTCCTCCGGCTCAAAGAGAAAGAGAAAGCGTGTCGGGCGTGGAGAGGGCTCCGGCCACGGGAAGACGGCCTGTCGGGGTGCAAAGGGACAGAAGGCGCGATCGGGGGGGGGTGTCTCTCCCGGATTTGAAGGCGGGCAGATGCCTCTTCAGCGGCGCTTGCCCAAACGCGGTTTTAGGAATATTTTTCGAAAAGATTATACTATCATTAACCTTCGTGACCTGGCCAGGTGCGGGGATATTAACGCAATCGGCCCGGAAGAGATGAAAAAAGCAGGGCTGATAAAAAATCGGGATGCCCTGGTAAAGGTATTGGGCATGGGCGAGGTGCAAAGGGCTTTTACCGTTCGCGCCCATAGGATTAGCGAGGTCGCCCGCCAGAAGGTCGAAGCAGCAGGCGGAACGATTGAGGTTATAGGTTAAGTGCTGGGCGGTTTTCAAAATATAGCGGGAATCGCAGAACTCAGGAAGCGTATATTTTTTACGCTAATGATGCTGGCCGTTTTCCGGATTGGGGTACAGATACCTACTCCGGGCATCAATACCGAGGCGCTGGCTGCCTTTTTTGCGGCAACGCAGGGGACACTCTTTGGCCTGTTTGACATGTTCTCCGGTGGGGCGCTGGAAAAGTTTTCAATCTTTGCCCTGGGTATTATGCCCTATATCAGCGCTTCGATTATCCTTCAATTGTTAACAGTGGTTATTCCGCATCTGGAAAAGCTTTCCAAAGAGGGAGAGGCCGGCCGGAAAAAGATAACCCAATATACGCGCTATGGGACGGTACTCTTAAGCATTATACAAGGACTTGGGATCAGTATAGGTCTGGAAAGTATGACCGGGCCGTCCGGAGAGGCCGTGGTGATTTCTCCGGGATGGGGATTTCGGTTAATGGCGGTTATTACGCTGACCTCTGGTACGGCCTTCATTATGTGGTTGGGGGAGAAGATTACAGAGAGGGGTATTGGTAATGGCATATCTCTGATCATATTTGCCGGTATTGTAGCCAGGATGCCTTCGGCGGTTATCAATACCTTCCGGCTTATGGGGACAGGCGCTATTGGCGTCGTATCCCTATTGTTTTTAATTGTTTTGATGGTAGCAACGGTAGGAGCTATCATATTTATGGAGCGAGGTCAACGCAGGATCCCGGTGCAATATGCAAAGCGGGTGGTAGGACGGAAAATGTACGGCGGTCAGAGCACGCATTTGCCGTTAAAAATAAATACAGCGGGCGTTATTCCACCTATTTTTGCCTCATCCATAATTATGTTTCCGGCTACTATAGCTAATTTTATCAATATCCCCTGGGTACAAAAAGTGGCCCAGCTTCTGTCCCCAGGGAGTATTTTCCATGAGATTCTCTATGTCGGCTTTATCATTTTCTTTTGCTATTTTTACACAGCCGTTGTCTTTAACCCGGTGGATGTGGCCGAGAATATGAAAAAGTACGGAGGATATATACCTGGTATCCGGCCAGGCAAGAAGACGTCTGAATTTATCGACCGCGTGCTTTCCAGGGTAACTCTTATCGGGGCCCTTTATGTGTCGACTGTCTGTGTCCTTCCCACTATACTTATAGCCCAGTTTAATGTGCCGTTTTATTTCGGGGGAACGGCTTTACTGATTGTGGTAGGCGTGGCTATGGACACCGTAGGCCAGATGGAAACGCATATGGTAGCCAGACATTACGAAGGGTTTTTGAAATCAGGACGAATTAAAGGGCGTAGGTAGGAAATTAAGCGGCTAATAAAATAATTATATAACGTTACCAATAAAAGGGAGAGGGCCATGAATATTATATTTTTGGGACCACCGGGGGCCGGCAAGGGAACGCAGGCAAAAATGCTGATTGAGAAATATGCTGTTCCGCAGATATCTACTGGCGATATGTTTCGTGCGGCGTTGAAAGACAAGGCACCACTGGGTATGAAGGCCAAAGAGTATATGGACAAAGGCCAACTGGTGCCTGATGAGATTGTTATTGGATTGGTAGAGGAAAGATTAAAACAAGATGATTGTAAAAAAGGATATATCTTAGACGGTTTTCCCCGTACGGTGGCGCAGGCTGAGGCCCTGGACAAGGCTCTGGCCAAGATGGGATCTAAGATTGACCATGTTGTTAGTATAGAGGTAGATAACAAGGAACTTGTAAAGAGACTGACCGGGCGACGCACCTGTCGCAAGTGCGGAGCTATGTATCACGCTATCTTTAAACCTCCGGTTAACAAAGATGTGTGTGATAAGTGTGGGGGTGAACTCTATCAGCGGGACGATGATACCGAGAGCACGGTAATGTCCAGGCTGGAGGTCTATGATGCCCAGACTAAGCCCCTTATTGATTATTACCAGAAAAAGGGCATATTAAAATCTATTCCAGGGATAGGTAGTATCGACGATATCTTTAATAAGATAGTAAGCATCCTGGGCAGTTGAATTGATATCAAGAAAATCCCGGCAAAAGATAATCTTAAAGTCTCCATGGGAAAATGAAAAAATGAGAGTAAGCAACGCCATCGTTGCTGAAGTCTTGGCGGCTTTGCGGGAGAAGATAAGACCTGGAATTGCTACTATAGAATTAGATGAACTGGCCAGACAGATGGTATGTGCCAGGAAGGCAGAACCTGCCTTCCTGGGATATAGAGGTTATCCCTTTAGCCTCTGCGTCTCGGTAAATAATGAAGTAGTTCACGGGCTACCCGCTGCGACACGTATACTTAAAGAGGGAGATATCGTAAGCTTAGACTTTGGCGCAGTTTACGATGGTTATTACGGCGATGCGGCTATAACTGTTCCGGTGGGTAAGGTCTCAGCAGAGGCCGAGTTGCTGATCAGGGCTACGGAAGAGGCCCTTTACCTGGGTATACAGGAAGCCAAGGTCACAAACCGGCTGTATGACATTTCCTATGCTATTCAGAAGCATGCGGAAAATAGCGGGTTCTCGGTGGTCAGGCAATTTGTTGGGCATGGCATTGGAACCGCTCTCCATGAGCCGCCAGAAGTGCCTAATTATGGCCAACCTGGGCAGGGGATAAGGCTTCAAGCGGGAATGGTTCTGGCGATTGAACCGATGATTAATGCGGGCAGTTATGAAGTGACTATCTTGAGCGATGGGTGGACGGCAGTGACCAAAGATGGGAGTTTGTCTGCTCATTTTGAGCATTGTGTGGCTATTACTGAAGATGGCCCTCGTATTTTGAGCCGGCTTGATTGATTAAATTAGGGGATATTTTATTATGCCTAAAGAAGAGGCCATTGAAGTAGAAGGGAAGGTTGTGGAAACACTACCCAATGCTATGTTCCGGGTTGAGCTGGAAAACGGCCATAGGATACTGGCGCATATATCAGGAAAAATGAGGATGCATTTTATTAAGATATTGCCGGGAGATAAGGTGAGGGTAGAACTGTCGCCGTATGATTTGACCCGGGGCCGTATTATTTATAGAGGAAGGTAAGATAATTATGAAGGTTAATCCATCTGTTAAGAAAATCTGTAATAAGTGCGTGATCATTCGAAGGCGGGGTGTAGTTCGGGTGATTTGTGAGAATCCAAAGCATAAACAAAAACAGGGATAGCCTGTTTAAAGGAGGCATAGATTGGCTAGGATTTCAGGAGTTGATTTGCCAGGCGGTAAGCGAATGGAGATCGCCTTAACTTATATGTACGGCATTGGCCGTAAGACAGCCCAGGATATCCTGACTAAAGCAGGTATTGACTGGAACAGGAAGAGCGATAATTTAACTGACGACGATATTAACAAGATCAGAAAGATTATCGATGCGGATTATAAAGTAGAAGGTGATCTGCGCCGTGATATCTCTATGGACATAAAGAGATTGATGGATCTGGGTTGTTATCGTGGATTGCGGCATAGAAAGTCTTTACCGCTTAGAGGGCAACGGACGCGTACGAATGCCCGTACCCGAAAAGGGCCGAGGCGATCTATGATTAGGCGCAAGAAAGGGTAGATTTTATAAGGAGGGAGCATGGCTCAAGTAAAGAGGTCGGGACGAAAGAAGAAGGAAAAAAAGGATATTCCTGAAGGTATCGCCCATATCCAATCAACCTTTAATAATACTATTATCACCATTACGGACAAAACAGGTAATGTGGTGTCGTGGTCCAGTGCCGGTTGCCAGGGGTTTAAGGGCTCTCGTAAGGGGACTCCCTTCGCTGCACAGATGGCCGCCAGTGATGCGGCTAAAAAGGCTATGGAATACGGGATGCGGCACATCGAGGTCTATGTCAAAGGGCCGGGGGCCGGCCGTGAGGCGGCTCTGCGGGCATTGCAGGTGGCAGGTTTTAATATCAGCTTTATTCGTGACGTCACTCCCATTCCTCATAATGGATGCCGTCCTCCCAAAAGGAGAAGAGTGTAAAACTGCTCATGTCCGGTGTGACAAAAAGATAAAAAATATAGAGGAGGTCTTGACTTGGGTAAATACACAGGTCCTGCCTGTCGTTTGTGTAGGCGGGAAGGTTTAAAACTTTTTTTGAAAGGTGACCGGTGCTATTCGGATAAATGTGCCTTCGAACGACGTAGTTATGTCCCTGGGCAACACGGGCAGGCCAGGGTAAAGGTCTCCAATTATGGTCTGCAATTGCGTGAGAAGCAGAAAGTCAAAAGGATGTATGGCCTATTGGAAAGGCAGTTCCGTACATGCTTTGAGAAGGCCGACTGGCAGAAAGGTGTGACCGGCACGAATCTGCTGGTTTTATTGGAGCGCCGTTTAGATAATGTAGTCTATCGGTTAGGGTTTGCCAGTGCACGCAGACAGGCCCGACACCTGGTAAGACACAATCATTTTCTGGTTAACGGTAAAAAAGTGAACATCCCTTCTTATCTGGTGAAGGTAGGAGATGTTATAGAGATTAAAGAAAAAAGCCGGTCTATTTTGACCATAAATGAGGCCATTGAAGCCGTAGTAAGGCGGGGCGTTCCTCAATGGGTGGAATTGGACAAAGATAACTTTAGGGGCACGATTAAGGCCTATCCGATTCGTGAAGACCTGACCATGCCTATGCAAGAACAGCTTATTGTAGAATTATACTCGAAGTAAAAAAGGAAGTGCCGGATATGCCTAAAGAATTGACCAACTTGTCTGCACGAAACTGGCGGGAGTTAATAAAACCGAAGAGGGTAGAAATCGAGACAGACACTCATACCAATACCTACGGTAAGTTTGTCTGCGAACCGTTGGAACGCGGTTTTGGCATTACCCTGGGCAATGCCTTACGCCGGGTTTTGATCTCCTCGCTGCAAGGTGCAGCCATAGTTTCCATTAAGATAGACGGTGTTTCTCATGAATTCTCAACTATTCCAGGCGTAATGGAGGATGTTACGGATATCATCCTGAACTTGAAAAATATTCGCTTCAAACTCCATACTGATATGCCTAAGACTGTTCGTATCGAGGCAAAAAAGAAAGGATTAGTCACGGCAGGTGATATTATCACCGATGGTACAGCAGAGGTCTTAACCCCTGGTTTACCAATAGCCACTCTAACCGGCGGTGGCGCTCTGCGTATGGAGATGGTAGTTAAATGGGGTAAGGGTTATGTGCCGGCGGAGAAGAATAAAGAAGAGGGGCAGGCCATCGGGGTCATACCTATAGATGCCATATTTACACCCATAAGAAGGGTCAATTACATAGTAACCCATGCCAGAGTTGGACAGATCACCGACTATGATAAATTGAACCTGGAAGTCTGGACAGATGGGAGTGTCACTCCCGAGGATGCGGTGGCTTATTCAGCAAAGATATTAAAGGAGCAGTTCTCTGCGTTTATCAATTTTGCGGAAGAGCCAGAAGTTGAGCCGAGGGAGGAGCTTAAAGCGGAGAAGACCGCAATCAACGAAAATATTTACCGTAGCGTAGATGAATTAGAATTATCGGTTCGCTCCGCTAATTGTTTAAAGAATGCGGATATCAACCTGATAGGAGATTTGATACAAAAGACCGAGGCAGAAATGCTTAAGACAAAGAATTTTGGCCGCAAGTCTCTTAACGAGATCAAAGAGATGTTGGCTGAGATGGGTTTGTCCTTGGGAATGAAGTTAGAAAATTGGCCGCCTCCGCCATTTGAGATTGAAAAGAGAAGAGGAGAACAGGGATAATGCGACACAGGAAGGCAGGAATACGGTTAAGCCGCAATACGGCCCATCGTGAGGCCATGTTACGGAATATGGTTACCTCTTTGTTTATGCATGAAAAGATAAAGACTACCGATGCCAAGGCTAAAGTGCTAAGGCGCGTGGCCGAGAAGATGATTACTCTGGCTAAGCGCGGAGATATGCATGCCAGGAGGCAGGCCCTGGCAGTCATCCGTGATAATGGGATTGTAAAAAAACTCTTTGAAGACCTGCGCAAACATTTTGTTGACCGGCCGGGTGGATATACGCGCATAACAAAGATAGGCATGAGACATGGAGACGCAGCCCCGATATCTTTTGTGGAGCTGCTTACAGGCGCTGCCGGGGGAGAGAAGTCCCGGGGCAAAAAGGGTAAAGGAAAGACCGCGGCCAAGAAACGGATCGCTTCCACCAAGGCTACATCTGTAAAACCGGAAAAAACTGAAAAGAAAAAGACTGTAAAGGAGAAGGAGACTGCGGAAGAAAAAGTGAAGGCCGAATCTTCTGAATAGTAATTAGCCTTAGCAAGGCGTTATAGCAACCAATTTAACAGGCTGTACCTCCCCAGGTACAGCCCGTTTTTTTTGATAACAGGAGGCTCTTGCAAAAATCGTCACACCGGTGAAAACCGGTGTCCAGAGGTACCTCAATCTGCTTGAAATTACTGGATTCCGGCTTTCGCCGGAATGACAAGAACGCCATTCACAAGACTTTTGCAAGAGGCTCAACAGCTTAATTCTTATATGATGAGCCCCCTGCAAAACTCCATTTTTTGTCATCCCCGCAATGCTTTTGAGGGGGGACCTGATTTTATCCAAATAAATTGTTGTAAAAATCTGTCAAGATATTATATGGTTATGTTATTTTTATAATAATTTAAGCGGGATATGATATATTAGGGGACCATGGGCTGGATAGGCACCATAAATTGTTATTGCATAGAGCCCTAAAAGAACCCCTTGGGTTGTGGAGCCATTAAGAAACTATAGAATAACTTGTTTCCCCCTCCGCTTCGTTCCGGGAGAACCAGGAGTTCGAGACAGATGCCTCTCCGAGGCACTGCTCAACTGCCGCATTCTGTGAATATAAAAATAATTATTGCATGGAGCCCTAAAAGAACCCCTTGGGTTGTGGGGCTATTAAGAAACTGTAGAATAACTTGTTAGGCTTAAATATTTATGAAATTGATTGGACCAGATAATTCACCCATAGAGAAATGGGAAGATTGGGCACGACCTAAACGGGAGTATCAGTGGAAGTGTGGACGTAGCGCAATGGAATTGGCCAAAGCATGGTTTCGCGATGGACGTATTGCTGTCCCCAAAGAACTGATAGAACTTCTCGCAGGCCATCAACGATTATCGTGTCTGGAATTCATCAGTGGGATACCAGAAAAGGTTACTGCGTTACCGGAGAGAGGCGAAGGCAGAAACCATGACCTTTGGCTCCTCTGCAGGACGCCTTTTGAAAAAGTTACTGTATGTATTGAGGCAAAGGTCGACGAACCATTTGGGAATTATACTGTGGCAGAGTACTGGTCGCTCACAGTGAAGCGCCAACAAAAGGGCAATAGAACAAAAGCCCCCGAGCGGATAAAAAAACTCCTTTCCTTAGTGGGCACTGAAATAGATGATCCAACAAGGTCATCGTGGGCGGATATTAAGTATCAATTGTTGACGGCTATTTGCGGCACAGCTATCCAGGCCAAGGTCGATTCGTCGGCTTTAAGTGTACTTGTTGTGCATGAGTTCCAAACCAACAGCACTGAGAGAGACAAATTGGATCAAAATATGAGAGCATATGAATTGTTCCTGCAAACAGTTCTTAACGATCCGGAGATTGTCATTGAAAGTGGGCGACTGTATGGACCTGTTACGGTGGATGGAGTGAATTGTCTTATTGGCAAAGCAACTTGGATAGCCCAACAGTAGGGTGAACCAGACGCCGAGAAACGCCGGTGTCTTGATTGAAAGCGTCGGGCGGCGCTGGTTACCCTAGACATTAGCCCGCTGTACCCAATAACCAGTAGCATAGATTGTTGTGAGAGGGACAATGAAATGACTAACAACAAGCGCAGAATGATAGAAGGCTGGATTGATAAGGCGTGGAATCAGCTACAAACAGCGAAAGAACACTCAAAATCCTATACTCAATACTCCGAAGCTATACAAGCGGCTCAGGAATGTATTGAACTATCAGTCAAGTCAATCCTTTTGTTTCTCGATATTCCTTTCCCGCGCAGTCATAGGTGGGAACAGGACTCGAAGGAGTTCACCGCCATCGCAGAACAAATCCAAAAGAAGCAACTCATAGATAAACTTACAGCACAATATCTCAATCTTACCATCAACTTACCGCGACTTTTATTTTTGGTGAACTTCTGGGCTCAGTTTTACAACACGGCCAAGTATGGCTTTGAGGCCGGGTATCTGGCACCCGCAAAAGATTTGTTCAAGAAAGAGGAAACTGAACTTGCAGTGCAACATGCACAGGAATGTCATCAAGCAGCATCACATCTCAGATCCATCGGTGAAGACAAAATGGCTGCACTACTTTCATTCGAAGTGATGAATGCGAATGCACGCCAAGATTAGCCCGCCTTGCCGCGCCCGGTGTTTTACATCACCTATATCCCCTAACATCGGAATCCTCCCTTCTGTCCAGTACCAGCCTGCTCCTTCTATGTTTATCTTATGTAATAGTTTCTGCCTATAATTATCCGCATCCATATCCGATTTATCGATTTGACATCCTATCTCCTGGATTATATATGCACATGAGATCGGCATGATGTCCGGACCGGCGCATATCATGCCGTGAGTTAATACCGGCGAAAAGCTCGATGTTACCTGGAGGTGTTTTCTAATGGATAAAATTAAAGCCTTTTTCGGGACGCGTGTGGGAATCGTAGCTACGGGGACTGTTATCGGGATACTGGCCGCCTTACTTCAGAAGATGGGTAACCCGGGTAATATGGGTATATGCGTGGCCTGCTTTGAAAGGGATATTGCCGGCGCCCTGGGTCTGCATCGCGCGGCCGTTGTTCAGTATATCCGGCCGGAGATAATCGGGTTTATCTTCGGCGCCCTGATAGCCGCCTACGCCTTTAAAGAATTCAGGCCGCGTGCGGGATCAGCTCCTATTGTCCGTTTTTTCCTTGGTTTTTTTGCCATGACCGGGGCGTTGGTCTTTCTCGGATGTCCATGGCGGGCCTTACTTAGACTATCAGCCGGCGATGGGAATGCCATTGCCGGTTTAATCGGCCTTACAGTTGGCATAGCTATTGGTGTGGCCTTCCTGAAAAACGGTTACAATCTGGGCCGGGCACAGAAAAGCTATGTTTCTATGGGGTGGATACTGCCTTTAGCCATGGGCGCACTTCTTATGTTTCTTTTACTGGCGCCGCAGATGGGTGATAATGGTCAATCCGGGCCGATTTTTTTCAGCGTCAAAGGTCCGGGGGCCCTTCATGCGCCTGTAGCTGTATCACTCTTAATCGGCCTGCTTATCGGGTTTATTGCGCAACGGACCCGGTTCTGCACCATGGGGGCGGTCAGGGACATAATTTTGATGCGTGATTTTCACCTGGCGAGCGGCGTATTGGCGCTGGCTGCCGGCGCTTTCATTACCAACCTGATCCTTGGCCAGTTTCATGCTGGTTTTGAAAATCAGCCGATCGCCCATACCAACCAGTTGTGGAATTTAGGTGGTATGGTCCTGGCCGGGCTGGCCTTTGCCCTGGCCGGCGGATGTCCGGGGCGACAATTATTCCTGGCCGGCGAAGGTGATGGCGATGCCGGTGTCTTTGTCTTGGGTATGATTATTGGCGCTGGTTTTGCCCATAACTTTTCCCTGGCCAGTTCTCCCAAAGGGGTTGGCCTATATGGGCCTCTGGCCGTTCTTATAGGGCTTGCCTTCTGTTTCTTCGTCGGCTTTACCATGCGCGAAAAGATATAGAGGAGGAAGTGTAGAGATGACGGATTCTGTAGACGCCCGAGGACTTTCCTGCCCTCAGCCGGTCATTCTGGCCCGTCAGAAGATGCATTGGTTGGGACGGGGCACCTTTGAAGTGAAAGTGGACACGGATACAGCCAGGGAGAACATCACCCGCTTGGCCCAAAAAGAGGGATGGGATGTAGAGATCAAAGAGGCAGGCCGTGAATATGTATTGGTGTTGACAAAAGGGTAATGATTTGTGTCAGATTGAAGCTCCCCAGCAGCAAGCTGCGGGGAATCTCCGTATGTAAGGTAAAAAGCATAGTATTCGCTCGCTAACCCGCCGCAAGCAGCGGGGAATGCGCTCGCTATGCATGTTCACCGCAGAGCGCGCGGGAAACGCAGAGAAAAAATCAGATATTCCCTCCCCTGGTGGGAGGGGGCTATGGGGAGGGAGAACCTAACTGCCTGATATGCTGACTCGTTCACCCTCACCCCAACCCTCTCCCATCAAGGGAGAGGGGGATTTGGGGACTTTTTACGAAGCCTTCATCCTTACTCCCCGATAATCTGCAGAATAATCCTTCTGTCCCGGGGACGGTTATCAAAATCGACCAGGACTATCTGCTGCCAGGTGCCAAGGGTCAGCTTCCGGTCAATAAAGGGCACGGTCAGGGACGCCTTACAAAAGGCCGCCCGGACATGAGAAAACCCGTTGCCGTCCCCCCATCGTTTATTATGCTCATAATGCATATCTCTGGGCATAAGCCGCTCAAAGACATCTTTTAAATCGCTGACCGCTCCTGGCTCATATTCGATAGTCGTTATCCCGGCCGTGGAACCGGGCACGAAGGCAGTAAGAATACCGTCTTTTATGCCTAAATCCTTCAGCGACTCTTGAACCTGGGAGGTTATGTCGTATATCTCATTATTACCCTTTGTCTTTAAAGAGATATCCTTTGCGAAAACGGCCATAAAACTTCCTCCACAGAGGCTTCAACCCTCAAAAATAATCTTCCCAGCGAAAGATGAGGGGCTGAACATCTTCCTTAAGTATCTTCGCTGAGACCAGTTCCCCGACAAAAAGCGTGTGATCCCCGGCGGTAAAGGAGTCGGTCAAGCTGCACTCAAAGTAGGCCAGGGCATCGTTTAAGACCGGCGACCCATTGGGGGCATCAAAAAAGGAGATGCCTTCAAATTTATCTACCTTCCTGCCGCTCTTAAACCCAAAATGTTTAGCCAGATCCTGTCTCCCCTCCGGAAGCGTGTTTACGGCGAAATAACGTGCCTTTTCTATAAGCCCGTGGGTGTGGCGCATAGGAGCTATAGAGGCCATAAGCAAAAGCGGACGCATGGAGACCTGCGACACCCAGGCCGCCGTCATACCGTTAATTTTATCTCCTGAGCGCACGGTGACAATATAAACCCCATGTGAAATGGCCTTAGAAACTACCTGTTGCATAGTGGGATCCTCCTTTTTTAATGGTCAGTCTGCCTTTGGGATGGGCACCGGTGACCTCACCGATTACCGCCGCATCTTTTATGCCCGCCTCCCTCAGTTCCTTTAGGCAGGCCCCGGCCTTTGAGGCCTCCAGGGAAAAAGCCAGGCCGCCCGAGGTCTGGGCGTCAAATATAAGATCAACTACCACAGATTCAACTTTGGGGTCAATCCCCACGCTATGTTCACAAAAATGCTTTATCGCATAACTCCCGGCCGGAATAAGGCCGGTGAGGGCATATTCCCTGGCCCCGGGCAGGAAGGGAAGGCTGTCCGCATAAATGGCTATTTCACATTGACCGGCCCGGGCCATTTCCAGAAGGTGCCCGCCCAGCCCGAAGCCGGTTATATCCGTACAGGCATGGGCACCGTATCTGACCATGACCTCGGCTGCCTTATCATTAAGGGCGGACATGACCTCGATCACGCGATCGATAGAGGTCTGATCAGCCATCTTCCCCTTAATAGCCGTGGCAATTATCCCCGTGCCGATAGGCTTGGTAAGGATTAGCTTGTCGCCGGTCCTGGCGCCTTGGTTGGTAACAATTCTATCCGGATGGATAAGGCCGGTCACGGAAAGGCCGTATTTTATCTCCTTATCATCTACACTGTGGCCGCCTACCAGGAGAGCGCCGGCCTCCTGAATCTTCTCCATCCCGCCCTTCAAAATCTCCTTGAGGACATCTTTAGGCAGTTCCTTAATCGGAAAACAAACGATATTCATGGCCGTAAGCGGCCTGCCGCCCATGGCATAAATATCACTTAAGGCATTGGCAGCCGCAATCCGCCCAAAGTGGTAGGGGTCATCAACGATGGGTGTAAAAAAGTCCAGGGTCTGTACCAGGGCCAGGTCATCCGTAAGCTTATAGACCCCGGCGTCATCGAAGGTCTGACAACCCACCAGAAGATTGGGGTGAGTCCTAATGGGCAATGCCCTCATAACTTCCTCTAAGTCTCCCGGACTTAGCTTGGCTGCTCAGCCGGCGGCCCTGACTCTTTCTGTAAGCCTTAAATCATTTTGAGACATAAAATCCTCTTAAATAATTTCAAAGTTCAAAGTTCAAAGTTTAAATCAATGCCAAATGGCAAAGCTCAAATAGAGTCCGCCGGAGGCGGATGACCGGTCATCGCGGACGGAAGCCGCTCCTACACGTTATACCTCATCCAACTACGAAGTCCTCACGGTAACGTTTAAACAGGCCTTTATCATACCCCATTTTAAGCATGTAGCGCACGGCCTGGACACCCTCTTCACCAATATCCAGCGTGAAGGAGTTTACGTAAAGATTAACATGTTTTTTTATCACATCATCTTCTAATTCCTGTGCATGGTTCCGGATATAATCCATGGGCTCTTCCCTGTGGCTAAAGGCGTACTGAATGCTCTCCTCAAGGCAGGAATCAACGGCTGCCAGCTCTTCTGTCCCTAAATCTCTGCGGGCGAATATACCGCCCAGAGGAACCGGTAGTCCCGTCGTCTCTTCCCACCAATGACCAAGATCCACTATCCTGACTAGGCCTTCTTTCTCATAAGTAAATCGGCTCTCATGGATTATAACCCCGGCATCCACCATTCCCATCTTAACAGCCGGGATTATCTTCTCAAAGCCCATTTCGACCACATTATGGTATTCTCCATAGAGCTTAAGGAGCATGGCTGCCGTGGTATATTTGCCCGGTATGGCTATTTTTTTATCCTGAAGTTCTTCCGGGGGACAGGACCGGTGAGAGATCAGCAGCGGGCCGCACCCCCGGCCCAGGGCGCTGCCGCTTTTTAAAAGGACATAATCATCCACAAGATGGGCAAAGGCATGATAGGAGAGTTTAGTTACCTCCAGTTCCCTCCGGAAGGCCATCTGGTTCAAGGTCTCTACATCGGCCAGCATCTCCCTGAAGCGCAGCTTACAATGGTTTAGCCGGCCCCTTACCAGGGCATAAAAGATGAATGTGTCATTCGGGCATGGGGAAAAACCAAGACTGTAGGTCTTCATCGTAATAACTCAGGCAGGAGCCTGCCAAGCAGCCCGGCGCCCTTAGCCACGGCCTCCTTAATTTTCCATCCGGAGATATCGCGATCCTCCACCATATTACTTATGCATCTCAACTCCAGCATGGGTACGCCATAGAGTTCACAGACCCGGGCGATAGCCGCACCCTCCATATTCTCACAGATGGCGTTAAATTTATCCCGCAGGACGTTACCCCTCTTGAGGGTCCCGCTACAGGCGTGCACGGTAACAAAAGGCCCCTTCTTAAATGGCATCCCCAGGGCCACGAGCTTGCCCTCCACCTGATCTGATAAACTGTTTCTCAGGTCAAAGTTTTGCTTGCCGGTTAACATCTCATCGGTGAAATAATGTATCTCATCATCCATGGCTATACCGAAATCTCCGAAACGCTCTTCTTCCGCCAGACAGACATCCAGGATGCCTATTCCTCTTTCTGTGTATGCGCCGCCAACCCCAAAAAGGATCACCCCGTCTGCTTTTTCCCTCTCTAGAAATCTCGTAAGAGATATGGCGCTCTCCACCGGCCCCACGCCCGTGACCAGAAACTCGAGCTTCCCAAAGGCACCTACCTCGCGTCTCAGTAGACTGATTTCTAACTCTGTCGAGCTGACGGCCAGATACATATTAACATCAAACTCCAGTTTTACATCCAGGTCAATCCCGATATTGTGCTACCAGCCTTGCATAATCAGGAGTTTCTTTCTCAAGGTAGCTTCTTACTGCCCTTTCGGCTATCTTTAACGCGAATTCATCAAAGAATCTCTTCAGGGCCATATAGTCATAAGAAACAGTGCCGTCAATCTCCTGATAGTTTTTACTCATAACACACTCAAGCTGCCTCCCGTCTTCATATCCACCGCCAATAATGGCCGCTATGGTCTGGCCTGAGTCAATAGGTCGGAGAGGTAAAATCAGTTCTACATGAAACTTCTCCAACAGCTTCGTGTATGAATCCAGGGCAATGTTCACTTGATTTAGTTTGATTTTGCCATCGTGAGATTCACGCTCTCCGCCTATGACCATAGTGCAATTAAGCATTTTTGCAAGGGGTACCCTTATGGCATGGATATATAAATGACAGCCTGCACATGGTGTGTAAAAACCGAATATCCTAAAAAGATGCGCGGCTAATCTTCCGCAGAGTACGTTCCAGAGTTTGGGGTCGCCCAAAAATACTGGGTCAAAGACCTTAAGGCCGTATCTATTAAACCTCTCTTTAAGAAAAGTAATTTTATTCGACAATATCTCCCAGTCACCGAATTCCGTACTCGTATAGACTATGGTCGGAACTATGGCCTTGATTGGAAGCATTTCACAGGCGCGAATAGCGGCAGCAATGCTATCCCTTCCTGCTATTTCGGCTATGGCAGTATTCCCAGTATCCTTAATCTCCTTAATGGTTGAGGCAGGTAACATCCAGTCCGGGAGATCAAAAACGATTACCGGCTTGTTGGTTAAAATCTCAAGAAGTCTTTTATCCACGTCTAGGCCCTTAGTCCTAAATTTCGTATCACTTTAGCGTTTTGAAATAGTCCACCCTCTAAGGTTCCAGTTGCAGAGTGTCGTGGCTTAAATCCGAAATCCGAATATCGAAACTCGAAACAAATTCTAATTTTCAAATTTAAGAATGTCCCAAACTGCGGCGGAGCTAATTCGTTTTGAACATGCATAGCAAGCGCATTCCCCGGTGCTTGCAGCGGGGTTAGCGAGCGAATACGATGCATTTCACCTTGCATACGGAGATTCCCCGCTGCTTGCAGCGGGGAGCTTCAATTTCTCATTTCGGTGATTCGATATTGTTTCGGATTTCGTGCTTCGGATTTCGAATTTGAAATCGCACCAAACACGAAATCCACCGTATTTGGGACAATTTTCAAAAGGCTAAACTGTTACAATATATTCATAGCTTCAGAGGCTTATAATTACCAGGATAGTAGGGTTGATCAACCGGCGTATCCATAAGCCCCCGCAGTTTTGCCCGGTCAAGAAAATTAAGGATCAGATACATCAATTCCTTCCCCCTTACGATTCCCAGTCCTCCTCCCGCACCGCTTATTTCATTGAATTCCCCCACCTTGTCCCGTCTCACATATTTACCAACCATGGTGAGAGGCACTGTCTCACCCGTGTGTATCATCGATCCCGAACTGGCCGTAGAATGGTCAGCAGTAACCACCAGTAACACTTCAGTATCCGGTATGATTTCATTTACGGCAATAGACATGGCACGGTCAATAGCTTCAATTACCTCTTTTTTATACCAGGGGTTTTTTGTATGTCCTGCCTCATCCGGCATCTTGGTATGAACATGGATGAAATCATAATCTCTTGCATCCTTCGCAACCCGAAGGCGGTCTTTTAAATCATCCTCAACACTTCCCGTATCTCTGACCTTTACAGTATCAATTCCCAATCCATGGCAAAGTCCCCAGTAAATTGCGCCTGAGGAAATAGACAATCCCCTGAGTCCCCATTTTTCTTTGAAAGGTGCCAGCCTTCTCTTTTTACCCGCCCTCTGGGTGACAAGGGCATTGACCGGAAGGACATTTGCCGCCATTCGTTCCTTATTAATACGATGGCTGGAGAGTTTTTGATGACACCATATAAGGTATCTATTTAATACCGAAGCAGTCTTTCTGGATGCATCGGTCATTCTTTTTTGAACAATGGGCATGACCTCAATTACTGCCCTCCCCTCATGTATAGGGTCTGAATCGGTTATATGCCCTGATACACCCCCTTTAAGGAGGAGAAACCCGTCGATTCCTCTGGAGTGTATAAGATTAATCTGTATCCCGTCTTCTTCAAATGTTTTTATCTCATCTTTAAGTATCAGAGATTGGGCATGATGGAGTTCGGGGCGTCCATGTCTAAGTATGAGATTATTATTCCGCTCCTCTACCGAACATAAATGGCATAGGACGGCAACATCACTGTCATCAACTTCTATCCCTTCTCCTATGGCTTCGATTATGCCCCTTCCGGGAAAATTCTCAATTTCATAGCCAAATATCAAGAAGTGCGCAATCTCACTGGGCATCGGGATGCCCTGCCAGGAACTGTGATATAAACCATTCATCCCTATAGATGCAAGGTAATCCATATTGGGCGTGCATGCTGCATGGAGGGGTGTTCTACCTTCAAAACACCCCTGACCCCTGTCTCCAATACCGTACAGAATTACCAAAATGCATCGCATATTTATTTATATCACAGTAAGAGCCGATTCTACCAATATATATTAGCTATGTATCATGCTATTTTCATCGGTAATATCTATTTGACAATCAGCAAGCTAGAGGCATAATGGCAAGCCATGTTAATGGATATGCATATACATACACACTTTTCTCCTTGCAGTGTGATTGATATTCTGCAACTTCTGAGAAAGGCGCGGGAAATAGGCCTTGATGGTATCTGTATAACTGACCATGATACCATGGCTTCCAAGTCTGTATTCGAAAATATTGCTGATGACTTAGGACTCTGTGTTATGATAGGTATGGAGTACACAACCACAAAAGGTGATTTTTTGATATTTGGGCCCATTGAACATATTCAACCCCAAATGGATGCGGAAGACCTTTTAAGATGGGTACAAGAAGAAGGAGGGATAGCTATTCCTGCCCATCCATTTCGGAAATATAGACCTGTGAACTACAGCATTCTCCAATCTTCAAAAATAATAGAAGGGTTAAACGGGAGAAACTGCCCCTCGGAAAATGAATTATCCAGAAACTGGGCACAAGAACAGGGCAACGGTATAAAAGAGATCGGAGGCAGTGATGCCCATACAATTGAAGAAGTGGGCCGAATGGTCACAATATTTGAAAAAAATATGGTTCCTCCGCAGAATTTGTGGGTCCGTTTTAGGTATTGATAGTGTAACCACTGTAATATGAAGCCATAAAAAAAGCATCCTGTTCTCTTTTCTGGTATGGAGATTTGTGACAAGCAAAT
>DSAQ01000239.1 GCA_011046395.1 Pseudomonadota bacterium | reverse complement strand
CTCAAATGACAGAGCAGTAAAATTTGTAGTGCCCATAAATATGCCCATTATTAGCTTAACATATTGGTTTTCCTAAACTTTTAACTATGACTGTGGTAAACTTGGGTTGAAGCGATTTCCAGTGCCCAAACCCAGAACACGGGCCGCCTCGGTCCCTAAAAGAATACCGTTTTCACCGGGGATTGTTCCTTCCACCTTCCACCAGGGCTTCAGGACCCTGGAAGCCTGGAAATCTACTCCCGCCAGTAGAACCCTATGATTACCTACATGGATCACGCCCAAAGCCACGGGCCCCAGGGCGGCAATATTTCCGGCGTTCTGGATGGATTTCACATTTGAAAGGTCGGCCTCGCGGAGCTCCTGCATCTCAAATGAGACGCCCCCAAGGGAAAGACCTCCATAGCTGAGGGAGAGGGTTTCCGCTTTGGGGAGAATCAGGATGTTTGCCCCGTACTTTTCGAGCTTGTGGTTGATATCGCCTGTCATCGCCTCAACGAGAGTGATGAGAGCCACCACTGTGGAGACACCAATCAGAAGTCCAGCCAGAACAAAGGCGGCTTTGGCCTTGCGGCGCATCAGGTTCCGAAAAACAATTCCCTTGAGAGTCATTCTTAGCTCCTCCTGGAAAATTCAAAATACTGTTTTCCTTCCCGAATGTCTTCCACCCGAATTACCACCTTTCCATCCACAATCTTTCTGTTCAGTGGGGCAGGGTTGCACCCGCCCTGAACTTCATTTACCAGAAAGGATGCAAACCTGCGTCCACAATTCCGGCAGACCATGAAGTCGCCAGCTTGGTAGTACCCTTTTCCAGCCCGCCAGCAGACATCGCAGGCGTCAAAAGCAGCTCGGATCAGCCCGTCGGAACTCTTGAGGATGAAATACTTAATAGCAATGCCATCTCCGGCCCGGTATTGGAAATGCCGGGCTTGCCCGTCTTCGAAGATCTCGACGGGGTAAGTGACCGTGGTTGCTGAGAAGTCAGGAGAAAGGGAATCAGCCACCTGGAGCGTCTTTTCCCCTTTTCGGCTGATGAAGAGAATCCCGCCCGCAATCAACAGGGCCAAAGCGGCGATTACGGAAGCTAGCAGTAAACAACTCTTCTTTTCTGTTCTGAGGACAACGGCCTTCTTGGCGGCATGCTTGTCAGTAGGTGCGTTTTTCTTGAACATAAGTGAACTCCTTTCGAATTCAGTTTTGCATTCGAGCACATAGCTCGCAACTTAACGCCTACAGTACGTTTCCTGTAGCAAGCGTATGGGCTTTCCCCATAAGCGACGCAGGCCCTACGGATTTAACACAAAAGGGAAAGGTTGAAGAGGTAGAGCGGCCCAGGCGGGCCCATACCGAGGTTCCAGACCTTGTTGGTAAGACCCCCGAGGAAATTAAGAAAGGGGCATCCGTTGGTCCTGACAGATGCTATGTCTGCTGGCGCGGGGTTTTCCACCCTCGGCACAGCAAAGAGAGCAAAATCCGGCATTTCCGAAGCGCAGCCTTGCGAGACGTCACAAGGGGTTGCCTTGGCCCCGCAGCAACAACTCCAGGGCGGAGAGATCCGCTTTGCTTCTGCTGTATGCAGAGAGCCCCGCATGTCACATTGCCCGCAGCATTCTCCAACGCAGCCAGTCTGTGCCAGAGCGTTCGGCATCCCCACAAGACCCAGGCTGAGGACCAAGGCGAGTGCAACGCAGAGGGATTTTCGGGTCACCGTATCCAGCTTCTTCAATGCACGATCGTTATACTTCAAAATGTAGGCAAACATATCGTTAACCTTAGGCCAGGTTACAACCCAGGCCCAACCATCTTCAATGCTTTCGAGAATACATCTTTCTGCGTAAATGATGCATCCTTCTCTTATATGCCTGCTATTTGTCGTTCCTTAACCAATTTTCTATCCCTTCGATGCGGACCATATCGCCACAGCGTACTTTCCCTCCCTTAAGCACTCGGGCAAAGATCCCTTCCCGGGGCATGATACAATCGCCCGCCAGATAGTAGATGGCGCACCTATTGTGACATTCCTTGCCAATCTGTGTAATCTCCACCAGGGCTGAATCTCCCAACTTCACTCGGGTACCTACAGGTACCTTCTGCCAGTCAATGCCTGATGTGGCGATGTTCTCTGCAAAATCCCCGAAGGTGACATCAAGGCCCTGGCTGCGAGTCCTTTCAATGCTTTCGGCAGCAAGAAAGCTTACCTGCCGATGCCAGGGTCCGGCATGGGCGTCCCCTTCAAACCCATAGTCCTGAACGAGAAAGGCCTCCTCAACTGCGACCTTACGCGTCCCTTTTCTCTTACTAATGGTAATGGAAACAATCTTCATTTAATTTTTGAAATCACTCTCTCTAGACTCATTGCCTCGGACACGGCCAAAATAAGGCGATTAGGAATCATTCTGGTTCATAATGCAAATTACCTCCTTAATCTCCCGGCCAGAATCTCAGCCACTTTCTTCCCGGAAAGTAGCATCCCCCCGAAAATGGGGCCCATTCGCGGCCCTCCGAAGGCATTGTTTGCCGCCATACCAGCCACATACAGCCCGGGAAAGACTTCACCGGTGTTGGCTACAGTAAATTGCTCTCCCTTCTCTGCCCAAAGGGGCATTTCCCCAACCACATCACCGGTTTTTGTGTTCAATTTTGCGTCCATCTTTTGGGTCACGATTCGGCAGATATCTGCTGGATGACCCGTTCCATCCACAACATAGGATGCCTTTATGCCGAGCGGGTCCACATGAAGTCCCAGGTTTTCCACCGGAGACCAGTTAAGGACAAGGCCGGCTACTCTACTCTGCCCACCCCCTTCCCTGAATAACACGTCTATCACGCGCACCAGATTGAAAATAACCGTTCCTGCCTTGACGCAACTGGAGGTGATGGTTGAGGTGGCTTCCACGCTGTCCATGGTGTAATAGCCATTTTCTTTAGGGCGATAAGCGATTCCAATTTCTTCCGCGATATGAAGGGCATCATCCTGGATCACAATCTCGTTAAACATCATGCCGCCACCCCACATACCTTCACCAGGCGCCAGCTTGGATTCAAAAATAACCGCCTTGATGCCCGCTTTGCCAAGGTAATATCCAGCTACCATATTAGAAGGACCAGCCCCGACCAAAGCAACATCGACATCCAGATTGGCCAGGAGCTTCTCGTTATAAGCTTCTATAATAGATTTTGAAATGGCCACATCATCTAAAAGCATTACCAACGCCTCCTCATCAATAATTATCGTTCCTAAAAAATAAGCTGCACCACATGCCTCGTTTCGTCCCTAAGTTTAAAATCAGGGAATAAGGCGAATTTGAGTCTAATGCCCAGTTGTAAGATTATACTAAGGAAATCAAGACCTCACACGATCGACAAATCTTCATTTTTTGGTGCCAATCCTTCTGAACCGCACCTCCACAAATGGTCCCGTTAATAAACCAACAGAGCTTTCCAGCCCGGAACTCCCAGGCCGGACATTGTTTCTTCCGTTCAGGAGGACATTTCTTTGTAATCCAGCACTCTCGGCTTTTATCAGTCCCTCTCATCCTGCTGGATACTAAGAAAAAGACCTGCCGCTCCACATAGCCTGGCACCTTTCGCCATCCCTGCTCGTAGCTATGGACAGCCTTGATAGATGTGCCAAGCAGTTCGGCCATTTCCTTCTGGGTCTTGTTCAGTTTTTTGCGGGCATGGATAAATTCTTTCTTGTTCAAGTGTGCTCCAAGAACGTTTTATTTGGATACTTTCGGGGAAAAGACTTGCTTTAAACTACTACATTGTGGTATATGTGTCAACGAAAAAGTCGGTGCATGGTACGGAAACGGAAAACCGCTTCAATGACCGAGCAGGAGGATATAGTGAGGGGTAAGGTGATTTTGAGAGATGCCTTCAAGCGTTTCACCTTGGACCAGGACAAGGTTATAACACCTGAGGAGACGGTGCGAAGGTTTAAGGAGAAACTAAAAGAGGTGGATCTGGACATTTTGGAATCGACCACGAGAATTGATAATGGCCGGTTGGATATTCCCGTATATTTCAGCGTATGCGGCAGGGATGCCCGGGAAATCATCGGGACAAAAAAACAGATGGGAAAAGGGGGAACGCCGCAGCAAGCAGAGGCCAGTGCGGTAATGGAGCTGGCTGAACGGTTCAGTTTTTTTAGTTTTTGCAAAAATCCCAGGAACTTTTTTGTTGAAGAATACCGAAATCTGAAGAATCATGCCTTCCCCTTTGAAGCGATTGCCTTGTCCGTGCACGATAATTCTGATGACTTGGACAAGGCCCGAGAGATTTTTTTAAGGCTTCCTCTGAAATGGACCTGGGCTTACAATCTGACCCGGGAGGAAGAAGTCATTGTCCCTTTTAACTGGTTTTTTGCCATCAATGAATACAACGGCCCCTCGGCCGGCAACTGTACAGAGGAGGCGTTATCCCAGGGCATATGCGAGGTCGTGGAAAGGCATGTGTCATCAATCGTTAGCCGCAACAAGCTTAAGGTGCCGGCAATTAACATAAACTCCATAACCGATCCACTGGTTCTCAAGATGATCGGTAAATACAAAAAGGAGGGCATCAGGCTGTATCTCTCCGATTTTTCCCTTGATACCGGCATTCCGAGCGTGGGCGTGCTTGCCTATGACCAGTCCACCTTGCCCGAACGGAGCGAAATCGTGTGGACTGCTGGCACGACACCCAACCCTCAGAAGGCCTTGAGTCGTGCCCTGACAGAAGTGGCCCAGCTTGCCGGCGACTTTAATACAGGCTCCAACTACGTAGCCAGCGGTCTTCCCAAGTTTAGAACCCTTGAAGAAGCCGACTTTGTCATGCACCCCTCCAGCATGACGGATGTTACACAACTGCCAGATATTTCCCATGACAACATAAAGGTGGAGGTAGAGAATTGTATTTCTGCCTTGTCCCGAATTGGCATGGAAGTCATTGTGGTCGATGTGATGCATCCCAGGTTACAAATACCGGCCTTTTATACCATCATACCGGGTGCCCATTTTCGGGAGCGGGCCGCAGGAACCGGGGTGAGTATGTTCGCAGCTAAGCTGATAGCAGAGAGTGGTGACCCTGAATGGGCAATCGCCGAATTACAAAAGATGGATGCCTTTATGCCGGGTAAATACTACGTCAAGTTTTTCCTGAGATCGTGCCACCTTTCGAGGAATGAACCGGCTAAGGCCTTAAGGTATTTTGGGGAGGCATTGGAACTCGGTCCAAAAGAGGAAGATATTGCCAGTATTTATTCCCATATTGGTATCTGCTTGAAAGATTTGGGTCAATACCGACAGGCCATTACGGTCCTGGAGAAAGCAAAGGCGTATGACAATGAGAGAACTGACATTTACAACCTGATGGGGTACTGTTACTTCAAGTTAAAAGAGCATGAAAATGCCATCCAGTGCTTCCGAAAGGTGGTCCGTCTAGATCCCAGTTCGGCCATCGATTACGCTAATATCGCCTCCAATTATCGGGATATGGGCAAAAAAGAAACGGCTATCCGTTATTATCGATTGGCCTTGGAGCTCGATCCATCCATAGAGTTTGCCAGGGATAATCTGTATAGACTAGAGAAACGTCTATGAAAAAATTCTTCCAGGGTCGTCATCCCCGGTGGAATGCGTGGATGTGATTTCTGTTTGTCATGTCATAGGGCTCGATTTTGTGTTACCCGGAATATTTGGAAGATGTTGAAAGAAGCCATATTGCAGGTATCGGGGTCAGTAACCCTGGAGGATATGGTTAGGATGCAAAACTAACTAAGGAGACCGTTTATGATCTTAAAGGAGACGCCACGATGCTGAAAGTGGAGGATTTGTGGGTTCGGGTAGCTGATAATGATAATGGTAAAAAGGAAATTTTGAAGGGTGTAAACCTCAGGATAAGAGACGGGGAAACACATGTATTGCTGGGTCCAAACGGCTCGGGTAAGAGTTGTCTGGTTATGACCATTATGGGTATCCCCATATATAAGGTGGAGAGAGGGAAAATTTTGTTTGATGATAAGGATATAACAACACTTTCGATAGACGAAAGAGCCAGACTGGGTATAGGCCTGGCATTTCAAAACCCACCAGAAATAAGGGGTGTAAAGCTTGGCGACCTCATTCAATTATCGGGAGGAAATGTTGAGGAATGCTTGCAAGAAGCCTCTTTGGATGAAGCGTTCAAGAATAGGGATGTTAATCTGGGATTTTCTGGAGGTGAACGAAAGAGAAGCGAGTTGGCCCAATTATTTTCGATGAGACCGAGGTTGATGCTTCTGGATGAGATTGACTCTGGTGTGGATATCGAAAGTCTGGAATTGCTTGGCAAGGAGATAAATTCATTCATAGAAAATCGCTCCTGTCTCATAATCACTCACCAGGGGTATATTCTAAAGTATGTCAAGGCGGATATTGCACATATTCTTTTAAATGGCCGGATCGCGCGTTCTGGCTCACCGGACGAGATTTTCAACGAAATTAGAGAGAGAGGATTTGGAGGTACCAAAAATGACTGAATGGAAAGATAAGGCAAGGAAATCAACGGAGAAGATAGCCCCATTCGGTGCAGATCTGGACCTCTCAGCCTACAACCGAAAAGTGAGAGAGTGGGAGAAAACCCCTCTATCTAACCTATCCGATGATCTCAAGAAAAAAGCGCTTTTGACGGGCATAAGCAGTAACGAAGAACTGAGATGTGGCTCCTATTTTCAACTGGATCACTCTGTAGTCTTCGCAGGGGTTAAAAAGCAGTTTGAAGGCAAAGTGGAGATAATGAGCACCAAGGAGGCGATGCAACAGTATGATTGGGTGAAGAATTACTGGTGGAACGCCGTGCCGGTTGATTCAGATAAATATACGGCAGAGGCGGAACTGCAATGGGATAATGGATACTTCATAAGGATATTGCCGAATCAAAAGGTAACATTTCCGCTGCAGGCATGTTTATTCCTGTCGCAGGAGGGCATCAGCCAGAATGTGCACAATCTAATCATCGTAGAGGAAGGAAGCGATGTTCAGATCATCACCGGTTGCACCTCCTCTGCAAGGAGAGCGCTCCATATTGGTGTAAGTGAATTTTATGTAAAGAAGAACGCCAGGTTAACCTTTACGATGATACATCGATGGATGCCAGAAATCGATGTGAGGCCGAGGGCGGTTGCAATCGTAGAGGATAACGCAACCTTTACAAGCAACTATATCTGTTTAAATCCCGTAAGATCTCTTCAGCTTTACCCTACTGCAAAATGCATTGGTAATAATAGTTCCGCCAGCCTGAATTCGATCATTCTCGGTGCTGGAGAGGCGGAGATCGACGTTGGTGGCAGGGTTCTGCTCAAAGGTACGAACAGCAGTGGTTATGTTGTATCGAGATGTGTGGCAAAGGAGCGGTCAAAGATACATGCCAGAGGTCAGATCATTGGAGAGGGTGAAGCGACGAAGGCCCATATCGACTGTAGAGGGCTTATTGTCTCTGAGGGGGCTGAAATTCATGCCATACCTGTGCTGGACGGGATCACAAAAGATTGCGAACTCTCACATGAGGCAGCGGTGGGAAAGATTAAAGAAGAAGAGCTGTGGTATCTAAGGTCAAGGGGTCTGAGGGAAGAAGATGCCACCTCTTTAATTATCAAAGGTTATCTTAATCCGGGAATATTCGGACTACCCGGAGACCTTGAAAAAGAGATCAAAAGAGTGGTAGATGTAACGGTGGAGGAGACCATGTAGCGCCTATCCACAGCACTCCCCGATGAATCGAAAAAACAGGAAGGGCTCTTTGAAAAAAAGATTTGGAGCAGGTGTAAATATCTCGGAGGTCAAATCATGAATCTTTATCGCTGTTCGGCTATTCGGGTGAACAAGGATAAGGTGGCGAAGATAAAAGATAATATTTGCATTGAAGATACTTTCCGTCTTTATCTCAATGACGAGCCACTGGTTGAACTTATTGCCAGCCCTGGTCAGCTCAAGGAATTGGGAGCGGGATTTGTTGTTTGCGAGGGACTGGCTCAAGGCGTAGATAATGTCCATGTTTCAGGAAACGAGATCCGGGTTTCTGCCAAAACATCGGGCAAATTCGAGAAAGAGCTGAGGTCTGGTGGCGGGTTTGGTATCAGAAGAACCCCCAGAAAAGTGACTTCCTCTTTGGTAATTAGAAAGGAGGATGTCTTTAGGGTTATATCTGAGATGGAATCCGAAATCTGGAAGAAAACGGGTGGTGTACACTGTTCCGTCCTTTTTTCTAATAAAAATCTGGGTGTTAAAAGTAGCGATGTGGGAAGACACAATACCATTGATAAAGTTATTGGCTTTGCCATCCTAAATAATATCGACCTTTCTACGTGTATAATTGGATGCACTGGCAGACAGCCAGCAGGGATGATTTCAAAAAATGCCAATGCTGGCGTTCCCATTATCATATCAAAGGCAGCACCAACGGATAAGGGAATCTCAACGGCCGTTGAGGCGGGGATAACGCTTATCTGCTTTGCCAGGGATGGGAGATTTACGGTTTACACCCATCCTTACCGGGTATATGAGATTGCGGAGGTAATATGAAGGAATTTGTGATACTCGCCCATAATTATGTTCGTCCGGAAGTTCAGAGAATGGCAGACTTTGTCGGAGATTCCCTGGAACTGGTGCGGAAGGTAAAAGAGGTGGAGGTAGAGTATATTGTATTTGCAGGTGTGGACTTTATGGCCGAAATGGCAGTCATATTAAATCCCGACAAAAAGGTTATACACCCAGACCCATGTTCCAAGTGTGCCATGGCTGCAAGGGTAAAGGCCCAGGACATCTTAAAGGCAAAGGGAAAATATCCGGATGCCGAAGTCGTCACTTATGTAAATTCTTCGGCAGAGGTAAAAGCGGTTTCAGATGTTACCTGCACCTCGGCAAATGCGGTAAAAATCGCCAAGAGTATGAAATCCGACAGGATAATCTTTGCACCGGACAAGAATCTTGCCCACTATGTAGCAATGCAGACGGATAAGGAGATAATTCCGGTCGCAGAAAACGGATGCTGTCCGGTCCATCATGCATTGTCAGCGGAAGATGTCGCCAGAAATCTTGAGAAACATCCGGAGGGAGAGGTGATTGTCCATCCAGAATGCACGCCAGAGGTTATAAAGCTTGCAGATTTTGTTGGCTCAACATCCGCATTAATCCGGCATATTAAAGAAACAAGCGCAAAGACAATCATTGTAGGCACGGAAATAGGCATAATCTCAAGGATGAAAAGGGAGTCACCGGAGAAAAACATCGTGCCGGCCTCTAAATATCTGGTATGTCCCGATATGAAAATGATTACAGTTGAAAAGCTCGCGAGAGCCATAGAGCAGAAAGGGCCGATCGTTCATGTAAATGAAGGTGTTTGTGAAGGGGCTAGAAGGGCATTAGAGAAAATGATCGAGCTCTCCCCTCCAGCCTGACCGAGAAGGCAGCCGGGACTGTTCTTCCCATTTGTTGCTGGGGATCTCTCCCGGTGACGCTGAGCCTGCATCAGAAGGGGGCAAGGCTGGGTCCGGTGTTAGCGTTTCTGGTAGCAACTCCTGCTACCTCTCTAACGGCCCTCTTGGTTTGCTACGCCCTCACGGGGATGAAGTTCACGGTGTTCATATTTTTTGTCGTGATAGTGATGGGACTGGTTATGGGCGCTGTCGGAAACCTTGTCAAATTGGAGGCCAAAGGCCTGGCAACGCCCCTTCAGGCGACGGACCAGGCTCAAGACCCCATTTGCGGCGTGAACGTGGATGTAAGAAAGGCGATAAAAACGAAGTATGGGGATAGGAGCCATTATTTCTGCTCCTCACACTGCTGGGCAGCCTTTGAGAAGGAACCTGAGAAATATGTCACCGTGGAGCAATATGGGAAGAGCATCAAGGAAAGAATGCGCTCTGTCTTCGGGTATGCCTTTGTGGATATGGTCAAGGAGATAGTGCCCGATCTACTTTTAGGCCTGGTCCTGGCAGCACTGGTTGCGGCAGTTGCCCCTATAGAAAAATTTGTGGGAACCTATCTCGGCGGCGGTTTCGGGTATTTATTCAGCCTTGTCTTTGGGTTAGTCATGTGTATCTGCTCTACGGCCAGCGTACCCCTGGTTCATGCCTTTGTATCACAGGGGATGAACATTGGCGCGGGGATGGTGTTACTTCTGATAGGTCCTATCACCAGCTGGGGAACTATTCTCGTTTTGAGAAAGGAATTTGGTGTCAGAATAGTGGCTCTATATCTGGGAGTTATCAGCATAATGGTCTTAGCTTTAGGCTATTTATTTTCAATAACTTAAGAGGTAGTAATCGACGATGATGCAGGCATACACCACGTGCCAAAGCGGCGTCTGGATGATATTATCATAAATTAAGTTTCTACCGGATTAATTAGTTTCCAGACGAACACTATAAATAATAAAGGTTTTCGTCATGGGCAGGAGGTCGTTTCTTTGCTGCCGGAGCGGCCCTTGAGGATATATTTAAAAAATCTTCTCCGTCCCAAATATCTCCCATCTCCTCTTCTATTTGCTCCGGGTCCTCCCCGGCCTCCATCCGTTTTAGCGCCTCCTCCATGCCGGAGCCAAGATCAAGGCCGGTCATATCACACAGTTTTCGCATGAGCTTTGCACCCTGCCTGGGATCATCTTCATTGAGATTTTCCGCCTCGCGTTCCAGCACAGACATGGCCTCTTCCAGCTTCGATTCATCCAGGTCCGGCATTCCCACGTCATCCGCTCCCTTCGCGCCTTTTAGAACGGCGAACCTGGATATGAGACGCTCCAGAGGTCCACTGCCGCATTTCGGACACATAGGCTGTTTTTCCGTATTTACCCGGCTGGAAAAGAAGTTGAAGATAGTGTTGCAATCAGCACAATAAAATTCATAGATGGGCATGATAATTCCTCCCTGATAATGCCTATTTCTCTATTACCAGCACCCCGGTGCCATCGATCCTGCTCTCCTTGTTGTAAAAGCGGCTTTCCGCCGCGATGTTCTGTCGTCCGCCGTGGCGGACTCCTGCGAGAAAAAGGTCTAATAATGTCGTTGCGGGGTTATGTAAATGTGCTTTTAAGTAACACGCACCTGGAAAACCGGACACCAGCAGTGTAGAAAAAAGGCGTTCGTGGGTCAAGTAGAAATTGGGAAGGAAAAAGTACTTCTTGACTTTGAAAGGAAAAATTTAATATAGTGCCCTTATGTGAAAGGCCGCTATATGCAATCCAACCGCTTAGTTAGACTGGTTGAAACAGTTCTTAAGATTAAGGCCCAGCCGCACCAAACCCGTCAGCAATGTTTAGCCTCCCTTAGCATCGGCAAGTCGCAGTTCTATCATGATCTCCAGTCGTTAAGCGAACTGGGTTTGTCAATTAAATATTCTAACCACGAAAAGGCATTTTTGATAAAAAAAGAACCCGCATTTACCATACCCGATCTTGCCCTGGGGGATATTGTAGCCCTTATGCTCTCGGTCCGGCAGCAGGTTCTAACGGCACGAAACGATTTTGCCCTTGCTTACACCTCCTACGCTGCGTTATGCCATATCATAGACGCACTCCCCTCGAAGACCCGAAAAGAATTGACAAACATGGTGGATAAACTGATTGTAAGGGACGGGTTCGGCTGTCATAAGGACATCCTGGATAAACTGCAGGAGGCGCTCCAGGATAGGAATCGTATTCTCATAGACTGCCAGAAAGAAAGCGAAAAGTTGCTGCGTCGCTATACGGCCGATCCGGAACGGCTTTACTTCAAGCAGGGCAGTCTATTTCTTGATGCCTTTACCCCTGAGAGTAAAAAGATGGAGACTTTCCGTGTCCCGCTCATTGAACAAGTAATTAAAACCCCTTTCTTCATCCCACGTTAATAAACAGCCTGAAATCCATGCGTGCAACCAGAGTCATTACGCTCTTTACCGACTTCGGCACCCGGGACATCTACGCCGGTGTCATGAAGGGAGTTATTCTCTCCATCTGCCCGGATGTCCAGCTCATCGACCTAACGCATGGAATTCCCCCGCAGGATATAAGGGCAGCAGCGTGGCAGATCTCTGCTTCCTATAATTACTTCCCGAAAGGGAGCATACACCTGGCCGTAGTCGATCCAGGGGTGGGCACTTCTCGCCGGCCTATCCTGGTCGCCTGCGCTGGCCACTTCTTTATCGGCCCGGATAACGGACTCTTCAGCCTGCTCTACCAATCAGGAAAGCCTTTTGATGTATATGTATTAAATCAGAAAAAATACTTTTTAGACAAAATCTCCGCCACTTTTCACGGTCGCGATATCTTTGCGCCGGTAGCCGGACACCTGGCCTGCGGCACGCCGCCTGAGGAGCTGGGTGAACGCATTACAGACCCGGTCAGTCTTAGCGCCACGAAACCTAAATTCGATGGGGGGACGCTCTACGGGGAAGTAGTCTGGATAGACCGCTTTGGAAATCTTATTACCAGCATCTCAGAAGAAGAATTTAAAAAACACATCCAGGGAAAACCCTTTGTGATTAAAGTCGGTAGCATTTCCTTAAAATTCCTCCAGAAGACGTATGCCGGGGCCGCAGAGCATGGTATAATAGCTTTGTTCGGCAGTAGCGGCCTTCTGGAAATCGCCGAGGTCTCCGGTAGCGCAGCCAGGAGGCTGAAAATGGGCACAGGGGCCGCGGTAACCGTAACCATAGAAAAGAATCTTAAGGAGATAGAAGAAAATCGCTCTTGATAGAAAAACCACCAGTGTCTTCTTTGCGGTTAACACCCTATTTTATTTTTGTCACTGGATGGTTTTCGCATTTCTGCCTCTTCTCCTGAAAGAATACGGCCTTAGCGATGGCCGTATCGGTATAATAATCGGCACATTCTCCATGGCCTCCATGCTGCTCATGCTCCCCATGGGAGTCTTTTCCGATTACTTTTCTCCCAAAAAGACTGTCATCGCCGGTACGTGCTGCCTGAGCCTGTATTTCTTCTTCCTCCTCCTCTCCCGGAACTTTTATTGGCTCCTGCTCTCTGTCTCTATCGGAGGCGCCGGCGCCTCCGCCCTCTTTATTGTACTTTCGTCTCTTTACCTCAAGGTCGTCACGCGCATTAGTTTAAGCCGGCAGGTAGCCTTTTACCACGTAGGCGGCTACCTGGGGTATGCCTTCGGACCGCTCATGGGAGGATTAATTGCTTCTTATTATCCACCGAAGTTTTTAATTGCTACAGCCTGGGCATGCTCCCTGGGGCTTATTGCGCTTGCCTTATTTCTCAGGGACTCTACTCCGATCAGATTTAGCTTCCAGGAATATGGGGCCGACCTAAAAAAACCGGGCAGCCTCCTTTTGATACTGGGTATATTTGTCCTGGCCACCCACTTTGGCGTAGAGCAAACGTCCTTTACGCTCTTAATGAAAGGGAAACTGGGATTTGCGCCAAGAAACATCGGCTATATGTTTGCCGGTATCGGCCTGTGGATGGCCTCTCTGGCCCCTTTCATCGGCTACTTCATGGATCGTAAGCAAAGGGTCATCCTTTTTCTCTTTACCGGTCTCATAGTGTCCGGTGTCTTCCAGTTCCTGACCGCGAATGCGTGGTCATTCGGGAGTCTTCTTATAACCAGGATATTCCACACCACGGGTGATGCTATAGCCATCTTAGGCATAGGGGTACTGACTGCGCTCTACTTCCCGGGAGCGCGCCTGGGAGGAAATTCAGGACTGCTCTATGTGGTGCGGACGGCCGCCATGTTTTCCGGGGCAGTGGCGGCCGGTCTTCTAAATACCAGATGGGGGTACAGTTTTTCCTTTATGGCCAACGGTCTGTTCGTCCTGGCCTTTACAGCCATCCTGGCCATATCATTCAGACGGTTCTTTGCACAAAACCTATAATTGTTTTAAGTAAAAGGAAGTTCGGTCTGGCATGACACCGGCCGGCGCAGGGTCTAGCCGTCTCGTTTTGGGCGGGGAAATTTCTTCCGTGCCCCCCAGCCCAGTCCTATAAGGCCGCTACCAAGCAGGAGGAGAGAGGCTGGTTCAGGGGCATGCGCTGTCGAACCACCATCACTGCCATAAAATGGATAGTAACCGCCATCGTCATAGGCGACAAATGACTGTGCCCAGATCTGCCCCTCAGACCAGGATTCGATAGTGGAAGGATCTCCGTTGAAGTCGCCGCTGGCCTTAGTCAGCGCGGGTGTATAAAGGGTAACATCCGACACCTTGAAATTCAACCAGCCATCAGCGCCAACCATGGTGCCCGCGTAACAAACTTCATACCTGTTCCCTGATGAACTGGTACATAGAAAAGACATCCAATCTGCGGGGTTTAAAAATGTGACAGCACCCAGTTCCCTAAATACGTCACCCTCAAATTCCAGGCTAAGCCCGCACATCTTCGCACCATAATCGGCCGTCTCGACGTGGAACCTGTAAATAACCTCTGAAATGGTCGTGGTACCATCCGGATTGCTTGTGTAAGTACCGACAGGAGATACATACCCTGATACCTCTATATTGGGATAAGCCAAAGAAGACGGGATTGCTGTCCCGAAGAAAACTATTATGCCGAGCAAGATCATTACATACTTAGACACTGTGTATTCCTCCTAACCTTGGACCACGTCTTATTGCGACTTAATAAACTAGCAATTAGTATGCCACCAGTGACAGTATAATATATCTGGACAAATTATGTGTATTTTCAAGCAGATAAGCCATGATGGCTTATCCTGAAAACCTGCATAAATTATAAGGAAGGAAAGGGAATTCCTATTATGAGAAATCTTTTGCCCTAAACGAGAGGAAAAACTTTTCTCCTCCGTCAGTCAGGTCGATGGTAACTGAGGAGAGGGGGGATTGCAAAATCTGCCCTTACGGAGTTAATGCCTTATGGCTTATCCGGCTAAAAAATAGTTCCTTTTTCTCCTCAAGGCCAGGAGTTCTCTCTTTGTCGTGACAGGCAAGGCAAATGGACACAGGAACGGTACGCCTTAACTGGGACGTCTCAGGACGGACGGTATGTTTCCGGCCCGGGCCATGGCATACCTCGCACTCCACACCGGCCGGGCGGCCCACAGTTTGACCCGTCTGGAAGCCGGGGGGGGTAACCAAAACCCGTGGTATGGCATGAGATACAATCAGGATAAAAATGTCTCTGGAGATTTCTCAGGGTGTCAAAGGCCCGGGAATGCCTGGTACTTTTCCAGGCCTGATATTCAGTTCCATGGCAACTTCGGCAGTTCTCCGCCCCTACGTAACTATTATCCCTGTCCTGCTCTAACGCCTGGCCAGAAAACCTCCGCCTTGCCTCGACCTGCGCTGCCCGATCCTTAACCGCTGCACTATAAGCCTGCGAAATAAATTGTTCTGTCTCCCGGTCAGGGGCAATATCCATCGAAAGGCAAATCCGCTTAAAGTCATGCCTTAGAAGCCGTCCATTATGGTCCACCCATAAATCCAGTCTGGCCAGGTACTTCTGGCCGGAAGAGACCATGACGGCCTGGTTGATATTTTCTACAGGGATATTGCCTCTGGCCGCCAGGATAACCTGGACGTCGCCAAATTCAGAGGCAAGCAGCCTGTTTTCTTTTTCTGACAGGTCGCTTAAGACTACGATCAGGTGCGCCTCTCTTTTTATGGCGGGCAGATATTTTTGGATACCGTCTAAGGGCCCCGATACTTCAGGCCTGAACCCCTCAGCCTGAATTTGGGGCTGGCTGAGCGGTGGCGCAGTCAGGGCCAGGATTCCCACCTTGACCGGGCCCAGTTCCTTGATGAGATATGGCCTCCCCAGAAGCTCCTTAGCCTCACCCCTATGGACGTTGGCCGAAAGGAAAGGAATGTTTAAGCTCTTAATCTGTTTCTGGATAAAGTCAGTCCCGAAGTTAAAGGCGTCGCCGCCCAGGGCAGCGGCGTGATAGCCCATCTTCTCCAGGGTCTTTAGATAGATCTCAGTCCTTAACAGATCCGTCGGGCCTGCGCCATGAAAAGCGCCGCTCCCCTCGATCAACAGGGCCTGAGGATTCTCCTTAAGAACGTCCTTGATTATTGTAGCCCTTCTGGCCAGACCGCCAGCCCGGTTTCCGCCTCAGCCGCAGGGCTCCAATGCTCCCCGGGTCTGGCCGGTAAAGAGCAAGGTTATCCTTGTCCCTTCTTCTGCACCGGATGAGGCCCCAAAGGATAAGAACACTATAACCAACAAAAAGAAATAGGCTAAGAGCCTGCTCATCTTAACACCTACAAAGGATTTTATGCCCGCACAAAAATCATACCAAAACCCCTTATCAGATGTCCAGTATTATCAAAAATAAACACCATACCTTGACACCTTAGCTATAAGCTGATAACAAGAGTCATCTTATCTGCCATCAGAGGTTCCGCGTGTTGCCTGATTTTGTAAAAGGTCTGTTAAGACCAGAGGTCTATCCCCACCCGGTAGCCGAGATAAAACTTGTCCAGACCCATATCTCCTACGTCTTTATTACCGGTGACTTTGTTTATAAGATAAAAAAGCCGGTTAACTTCGGCTTTCTCGATTTTACCACCCTGGAAAAACGCAGACACTTTTGTGAGCGGGAAGTAGTCCTCAATAAAAGGCTCTCACCGGAGATCTATCTCGGGGTGGAACCGGTGACTACAGACGGGAAAGGCTTTTTTATAAACGCTCCGGGAGAAGTCATTGAATACGCAGTCAGGATGCGGCAGATGCCCCAGGACCGGATGATGGACGTCCTGATAAAAGATAATAAAATAGATCAAAGGATCATCGATCGCATCGTACAAAAACTCGTCCCCTTCTACGCACAGGCCGCCACCGGCCCGGAGATAGACTTCTATGGCGAAATCCCGCAGGTACGTTTCAATATCGAGGAAAACTTTGCCCAGACCGAAGGCTACATCGGCCGCGCCCTCACCAGAGAGCGTTTTGAGACCATTAAGTCATATAGTCTCTCCTTCTTTGCAAAAAGGGTCGATCTCTTTCAAAAACGTATAAAATCAGGAAAAATCCGGGACGGGCACGGGGATCTCTATTCGGCCAACATCTGTATAGCTGATGATGTCTATATTTACGACTGTATAGAGTTCAATGAGCGTTTTCGCTATGGAGATGTGGCCTGTGATATAGCCTTCCTGGCCATGGACCTGGATTTCCACCGGTTGGGCGATCTCTCCGGATATTTTATCGATCGCTTTGTGAAACTCTCCGGCGACCGCTCGCTTATAGACGTACTGGATTTCTACAAATGTTATCGGGCCTATGTGCGCGGCAAAATCCACTCCTTCTCGGCGGACAGCAAGGAGATCGGCGAAGAAGACCGGGGCCGCTCCCTGTCTACGGCCCGAAAATACTTTGGTCTTGCCTACCGCTATGCCGGCGGAAAAAGGAAGCCGGTTCTCCTGATATTCTTTGGCCTTATTGCCAGTGGGAAGAGCACCCTGGCCAGGGACCTTGGTAAAAAACTAGACATCGTGCCCCTTAATTCGGATGAGATCAGGAAAAAAATGGTCGGCCTCGTGCCCACAGAGAGAAGGCTGGAGCCCTTCGGGCAGGGCATTTATAGCACAGACTTTTCCCTCTTGACCTATACCAAATTACGCGAAGAGGCACAGGCCCGGTTGGAGATGGGAGAATCCGTCATCCTCGACGCCTCATACAAGGACCGGGCCGAAAGAACAGCCCTGATCAAGATGGCCGAAGAGCTGGATGTTCCCTACTGCTTTGTCTATTGCCACTGCCCGGAAGAGGAAACCAGGGCCCGGCTGGAAAGACGCAGAAAGAACAGAAAGGCTGTCTCAGACGGTCGCTGGGAGATATATCTGAGACAGGTGGAGACCTTTGATCGGCCGGAGGAGATACCGTCCGGCCACCTTCTTCAGGTAGATACGAGCCAGACCGTGGCTAAGACCACAGCCCATATCCTCCGGAGCTGCCCGGAAGATATACGCCGCGCTCTATCCCGCTGACGATTACGTGATGAAGTACCCGGCAATTAGATGGGATTGTCATGGCCAGAACCTTTTGGCTAACTACTTACACGCCCAAGGTGCCGTCAATAGACATGATAACATTTCCGAACGTCCGAATTGAGCCGCCGCCAGAGTTTATGCCGGACAACCCTTGTTCTTAAAACCTGCTCCCGGAAGCAAGACCTCACTTAAGAACTGACGGCTCTGGCGGTCGGTTCTCCAATGCGTTGTTAGGTGGCAATCTAAGGCGGATATGGCCTTGCTTCGTACGTCAGGGGCCGCAGTTCACAACTCTCTTCCACGGGGCCTTCGAGAATAAATAGTCGTGGTTCAGTAGAGAAATCAAAGACCCGATATATCCGATATGAATTGGACAAATGCTGTGATACAACCGCCTCATTCAGAGTAATGACGAATGGGAAGTGCCTCCCGCGATTGGTTGTCTTGACTTCAATGAACAGTTCATGCCCAGTCTCATCGAAGGAGTGAATGTCATAACCAAGTCCGTCACCTTTTGTTTTGGATACCCACTCCACCTTGTGCGCTAAATCAGAACACCCGGCCTTGGTGAGCCTTGCTCTCTCAAAGCCAAAGACAAATTCCTCCCCTTGATAACCAAGCTTCCGATTTGCAGCTTCCATGGCCGAATAGTCCATTTCTGAGCGAATTTTTCGCTGGCCGGTAGATTGATTCGCCGACAGTGCCGTTCGCTCTGGTCTTTCAACCAGAATGTCATCTACTTCGCGTACACTAGGTATGACACCAGGAGTTTGATTGGCCGCTTTTGTCAGAACCGACGGAATCTCGTGGTCTTGATCAAGATACTTCAATACACCATCCCGCAAGATGGCTTAGTAGTTGCCGAGCGGCTTATAACCATCAACATACGGGAGGCCGATCTCAAAGAGAATTGCACTAATATTTTGGTGTTTTCTCTCAATGGCTCCTTGCGTTCTATTGTTCAGTTTTGTGAGCAGTTCATTCCGGTATGCAGTCTTATTGTAGCTATGACGTCTCAATTCTTGTTTGAGCATTGCCATGTAACTACAGACGGTATCCCAGACCTCCTGTTCTGACCAATCGCGCGATGTTGCGGCTTCCTCGTGCTCTAGGTCTTCCGATTTTGGAACAATAACAAACCCACGTCTGAAGAGAAAGTCATTGGTTTTCTTGCCGCCGAAGAAATCGTTTGTGGGCAATTCCGTTCCGTCGACAAATTTGTGCGCTATTGAGAGGACGTACTTTGGCGGGAATCTCCGGCCTTCGTAGAAGAGGTCATAACCAGTAGAAGCCTTCTTGGGAGGATAGCCATGCTTTTGTATATCTTGAATCGCTTTGAGGATATGTGATCTTTGGATTTTCTCTGGAATTATGTTTGGGACCATGTTCATCCTTGAAGTCCTACGGGACATCCTATATGGCCCCCTGTCAAGATAAAAATGATTATTCTGTAAGTATTTAATTTTTAAGAGAAGTTTAGATCAATGCTATTTTCGCGCAAACATATCCACACGCTCCTTGAGCCCT
>DSAQ01000080.1 GCA_011046395.1 Pseudomonadota bacterium | reverse complement strand
TTCAAAGAGCAAACTGAAACTACCTGGGGCCAATTTAAAAATATTCTGACCTCATTTGCACTTGGCTCTCAGTTTGATCTTAAAACAGCTGCATGACTTTTTACGAGGTCATCAAAGTTCAAAGTTCAAATAAATGACAAATCCCAAAGCTCAAACGGGGAACACTTTGACATTTAGCATTTGGATTTGATTTGACATTTGGATTTTGCCATTTGAACTTATTCATAGGAGCATGGATTCGTGGATCGTTTCAGTAGCGTAGAAACCTTAATGATCGTTCAAATCGGGATCGAGATTATCCTCATCCTGTTTGTGATTTTCTTATTCCTTAAGTTCAGGAAAACCCGCTTTGGCCGGTTAAATCATGGTATCGAAAATGTCTCCGGACTAATCCATGAAACGGAGAAGATTTGCAGGACATTGGCGAACAATCTAAACGAGAAAAGGGCGCTGGCTGATAAGTTGCTGTCCGATATGGATCATAGGATAGGAGAGCTGCGCAAATTATCAGGAAGGGCGGCCCAATCGACCGGATACCATATTTCTACTCCCCACAAACAGGCTGATGTCCCATATACAAATGTCGTGGGACTGTCGCGTTACGGGCTTTCTGCGGATGAAATTGCCGAGCGATTATCAATGACCAGGGGAGAGGTAGAATTGGTTTTGGGGCTGGCCAGAGAGGAAAAGAGAGGCTATCAATAGTCGATAGCAAGCAGTCGGGTGTCGGATAAAAACGTTCGAAATGTTCGAAACGTTCGAACGTCGAACGACTCGAACGCCGAACATTGAAGGCCTTAAGCTAAAAGCTGATAAGAGAAGAATTGAAGATAGAAGGTAAGGCAGATTTACCCATCTTTAATATCCTGTCCGCGGGGGGCTCAGGCCCCTCTCTGCAAGACCTCCAGAATTTGTTCGCCGTCGGTTCACGCTATGAGGGTACGGTTTTAGATATCCTTCCCGGAGAAGGGGCCTTGTTGCGCATAGCCGGTCAGACCGTTATGGCCCAGACCGGGCTTTCCCTGGCAAGGGGCTTAAAGGCTGAATTTGAGGTGCGGGAGGTCTCTCCGCAGGTTGTTCTCAAGATGGTCGGTGAGTCGCCGTCCGAAGAATGGCAAAAGGAGTCTTTCCGGCAGTTTCTCACCCTCCGTCAGGAAACCGGCTATATACTGGGTAATGTGGCCAGACAGTTACGCGAGATGCCGGATTCTTCATCCCATATAGCGGAAAGGCTCAGGCCCTTATCCAGCCTGTGGGATAGAATCCTTGTGGCGCAGGACCCCAACCCCTCTGTATTCAACTTGATGGGTCTGGGCTGGGAGAACAAGCTCAGGACTCATTTCCTGAAAGGCCAATTTCCTGATTCCAGAGGTCTGGTAGAGACAGATATAAAGGGTCTGGTCATGCAAACCCTGAATAATTTGTCCGGGTCCGAACCGGATAGCGCCCTGGCCCGGGCGCTTTCATCCCTTTTGAATCTTATAGAGGGCTATCAGTCTGCCAATATGTGGTTTTTATCTCCGGAGGGGGAATCGGTTGTCTTTTTGCCCGTCTGGTTTTCCAAACAGGCCGGCTGGGGTGAATGTGAACTCTTATTGGACCGGGAGCCGGACGAAAAAGGGGACTCGAAGGATGGATCTGAAGGTCCTTTCCGGGCGTTATTTTTCTTGAATATGAGCGGCTTGGGGCCTATGCGTGTAAGTTTAGAGGTCAGGGACAAAAAGATTAAGTGTCTATTTATGGTGGCCGACAAAACCAGGCAGGAATACGTAACAAGGTCTTTACCCGAGATTAGCGACCGGCTGGCCTCTTCCGGTTTTACGATCCTGTCCATGGAGTGCATAAGAAAGGAGAAAAAGGAGATAGAGGACGTATCTGCCTGGTTTGAAACCTTAAAGAAGGTCAAGCAGCCCCTTCTACATGTAGTAATCTAGCCTCTTCACGTTTGAACGTTTGAGCGTAAAGTCATCCCCCTTACCTTAAAAGACTTCCCTAACGCCGATAATTGAAGAATCTGACCTATTATGCCGAAATATAAAATGATTACCATCATAAAATCTCCCCTAACCCCTTTTCCAAAGAGGGGAATAATTCCCCCCTTTGAGAAAGGGGGATTAAGGGGGATTTGAACGCAACTTAGTCTGAGATCTCAATCAAAGATACACGCCCTGAGGTTTAATGGAAGATAATCCCGAAGAAAAAAATCAGCTAAAGGAGTCGGCAGGTATCCCGGCTGAAGAAGGCGGTCCATCCTTTGAACTGATAGTGTCCGGGGATGAGATGGAGGCCTGTTTAGTTATCAAAGGCAGAGTTGAAATGTCTGCTGAAGAGGTTCGCGATAGGATTAACCAGGCGCTGGCCGGGAAAAAGATCGCTTTCGGCATTGATGAAACAGTTATGGACCAGTGTCTGGCGGAGCTTTCCTCCGAGGGAGTGAAAAAGTATGTTATTGCCCGCGGGATCCAGCCTAAACCCGGCAAGGACGCCGCCATTCTGTTTAAATTAGGCGATGAAAAGAAGATCGGCAAGTTGGACGAATATGCCAACATGGATTTCCGGGAGCGCGGGAATATCCCTTATGTAAAGGCGGACGACCTGCTGGCCATCAAAAGCCCCATGGTCAAAGGTGAAGGAGGATCTACAGTCACCGGTAAGGCCATACCGGCGCCGCCGGTGTGTGACGCGGCCTTAAAGGCCGGTAAAAATGTACGCATAGTGGGCGGGGAAAGGGCGGAAGCAAAGGTCAGCGGGGCGGTTTACATTGACAGCCAGCAGAGGATCGATGTCTCACCCGTGTTCCGGATCGATGGTGACGTGAATTATGCCACCGGTAATATCAATTTTGACGGTCTGGTCCAGGTTTCAGGGGCAGTTCTCTCCGGGTTTCATGTGCGGGCCGGCGGCCTTATGGCCAGGCTGATTGAGCGTGACACCCGGATAGAAGTCACAGGTGACCTGACGGTAACCGATGGTATTATCGGCTCGGAGGTGAATGTTGCCGGGGCAATGAAATGCGGTTATATCCGGGGGTCCAGGGTGATGGCCGAAGGCGATGTCATGGTGGATGTGGAGATACTGGACAGTTATGTATCTTCCTTGGGGACGGTGGTGGTCACCAGACCGAACGGGAGGATTGTAAACAGCACTGTTATCAGCAAAAAGGGTGTAGAGGCGTACAATCTGGGTTCTCCATCCAGCCCGCGCAGCGTGATTATTATCGGATTGGACTATCAAAGCGATGCCCATATCCAGGCCTTGAACGAAGAGATATTCCGGTATGAGGAGAGCCTCCATAAACTTGAGGAGAAATTTAAAGAAATAGCCGCTGTCAAGAAATATGTGGAAGACGAAGTTGAGGTTATCAAGAAAAAACTGCCTTCTTCCCTGGATACCCGGCAGAAGTACCGGCTGCATACGCAATATAAAGACCTGTGTTCCCGGCAAAAAGAACTGCATAAGAATTATCACCACCTCCTCGATGCTATTGTCACCTTCAAGGGGAAGATAGAGGAACTGGAGGCCGAGAAACGGCGACTGATGGCCGAACAGGTAAGGGTGGATTCGGGTGTATATTTAAAGGTGCGGGGGATAGCCTTTGAGGGAAACATAGTCAGGGGCAAAATAACGTTTATGGAATTTCATGAGAACAAAAAAGTTATCCGTGCCCATGAGACCATTATATACCGTGACCGGGAAGACGGCGGGCAGGATAAGGACGTCCGGATCGAGCTGGAGCCGATGTAATTCATGAATAACAGTTTAAACAGTTCAAACAGTTTAAACGGTTTAACCCGTCTATATCCGGTGTGCTCCGTGATTTTTGAAAAAATCATTTTTTCATTTAAGAATAACCCATGATCTTCCGAATAGAAGACCAGAGGGAAAGCAGGAGATTTTTTTAATAGTGCTCATCCGGAAATCCCTCAGAAACTTACCCTCCCCTGGCGGGAGGGGACCAAGGGGAGGGGGAACAAATTGAAACTGCACGTTTTTCACCCCCACCCCGACCCTCCCCCGTCAAAGGGGGAGGGAATATAGAGATTGCTGGATGGAAGCTATCCAAACGTTTATAGGATTATAAGCAGGAGGTAGGGTCATGAAGCTCAGTGTGGGGAAAAAGATAGGCGGGGGGTTCCTGATTGTCCTGGCATTGCTCACCGTGGTCGGGGTAATCGGCTTTTTCGGCAGCCGGTACCTGGTCAAGGAGGCCGTAAAATTAGCGGACTTCCATGAGCATGAGGCCGAGTTGATCCAGATGGAGGTGGACCACCTGAACTGGGCAAATAAGGTGGCTGCCCAACTTTCCGACCCGGATTGTAAAAAGATCGAGGTGGAAACGGACGAGCACAAGTGCAACTTCGGCAAGTGGTTTTATGGCGAGGGCAGGAAGGAGATAGAAGGGCACTTTCCCACCTTGGCCCCTATCTTATCGGCCATTGATAAGCCGCACCATGATCTCCATCACACCGTAGAGGCGATGAATGCCCTTCTGGCCGGAGGGTCGGGCGCTAGCGGGCCTTCTCTGGAGACGGGCGCCGGGCCGGCCGAAATGGGTAAAGAAACAGACCTGGCCGGAGGCATGGCCGCGCCGGCTCAGCCCATAGCAAGCGATGCCCTCAGGCAGGCAGGAGAGATATTCCGCTCTAAGACCCTGCCGCTCCTCGAGGAGGTTAAAGGAAAATTTGTTGAAGCGAGACAGGAACTGGCGAAGAATACGCTGACCGCTGAGGGTATGATTAATGACGCCTCAAGTATCAATACCATCCTGGCCATTGCGGCTATTATAGCCCTTATTCTGGGCGCGGCCATAGCCTTCTTCATCCGCCGCGACATTACCAGTGTGCTTTACCGGTTGATAGGCGAGCTTGATAATAATTCGGGGCAGATTACGGATGCCTCTACCCAGGTGTCCACTTCCTCGCAGCAACTGGCCGAACTGGCCAGTGAACAGGCCGCGTCGCTGGAAGAGACTTCCGCCTCTATGGAAGAGATGGCCTCTATGACCAAACAGAATGCCGATAATGCCCAGCAGGCGGCGCGGCTCATGGATGAGACGAAGACGGTGGTTGGCAAGACGGGTGATCAGATGGAGCAGATGGCGGGTTCCATGAACAGGATCAAGGGTCAGGGGGAGGAGGTCGGCAAGATCGTCAAGACGATCGATGAGATCGCCTTCCAGACCAACCTGCTGGCGTTAAACGCGGCAGTAGAGGCGGCGCGTGCGGGTGAGGCCGGGGCCGGGTTTGCCGTAGTGGCCGACGAGGTGCGCAATCTGGCGCAACGCGCGGCAGAGGCGGCCAAAAACACGTCCTCGCTCATTGAAGATACTATAAAGAACATCAAAGAGGGACATGAACTGGTTACCCAGACCCAGGGGGCCTTTCAGGATGTGGCCACCAGCGCTAATAAGGTGGCGGAACTGGTGGGAGAGATCGCCGAGGCCTCCAAAGAGCAGGCCCAGGGGATCGGCCAGATAAATACCGCGGTGACGGAGATGGACAAGGCCGTACAGAATAATGCGGCCAGCGCTGAAGAATCGGCCTCAGCCGCAGAAGAGCTCGGCAGCCAGGCCCAGTCATTAAAAGATATGGTTACAGAGTTAGCCGATTATGTGGGGACGGTGAATGGGGGAAGGTTGTCTTCGGAAAAGAAGGGAAAGGGGTCTTCCATAATCAACGCGGCAAAGAGGCTTATACCTCTTAATGCCGCCCGGAAGGCCGAACCCGGCGACAGGCCTCAACCCCAGCAGCCCAAAACACAGGCCAAGGGTACCCCCAAAAAGCCGGTTAAACCGGAGGAAGTCATTCCTTTTGAAGACGATGGAGGGTCGTTTAAGGATTTTTAAGTAAAAAAAGCGATCAGCGGTCAGCAATCAGCTTTCAGCATGTAGAAGATAGAATACAGATGTCAGAATACAGGATATAAAAATGGCGGGGCCTTGGATACCCCGCCATTTTTATATGGCACTCCTTGATTCCTCATAATTCATATCGTATAATAGCGCAAATCCTAAACACTGAATACGGCATGAACCTATTACTCCACATCTGCTGCGCTCCCTGCGCCATTTACCCCTTGAAGGTACTGCGTGGCGCGGGTATGCGCATTACCGGTTTTTTCTACAATCCCAATATTCATCCCTACCTGGAATTTAAAAGGCGTCTGGATACTTTAAAGGAGTATTCCAGGCAGGCTGATTTGGCGGTTATCTGCGATGAAACATATTATTTACGGGAGTTTTTGCGTGCGGTGGTTGGCCACGAGGACGAGCGTTGCGGCCTTTGCTATGCCTTGCGCTTAAGGGAGGCGGCCAAAGTAGCCCGGAAGGGGAAATGCGATGCCTTTACCACCACCCTTCTTTACAGCCGGTATCAACAACATGAGCTTATAATCAAGACGGCTGAAGATATAGCGCAGGAATATGGCATTCCATTTTATTATCATGACTTTCGGGAAGGATGGCAGGAGGGGATTGATAAGTCAAAGGCCCTTAATCTGTACCGGCAGCCCTATTGCGGCTGTATTTACAGCGAGCAGGAACGATATGACCGGAAGCTGAGAAGAGGAAAGAATCCAGAAGTCAGGAGTCAGAATCCAGAATGCAGAAGAGATGATAAAAAAGCATGAACGGTTTTTTTCAGTTAGGCAAGATGCTTATTGTGCTGGGCCTGGTTATAGCCGGCGTGGGGCTCCTCTTTACCCTGGGAGGCAAGATCCCCTGGATTGGCCGACTCCCTGGCGATATTTACATCAGGCGCAAGAATTTTACCTTTTACTTCCCTCTGGCTACAAGCCTGCTCATTAGTATTATCCTGACGCTGCTCTTTATGTTGTTCCGGCGCAAGTGATTTACGCACCCTAAAGGGTGCGGCTACAAGGCGTGTTGATAGACGGTAGGCGCAGGCTTTAGCCTGCGAGATCACGCTACATTTTGTTCGCAGCTTCTTGACTTATATCACACTGATGGTTAATATAAATTGACTAACTAACAAACGGAGGATTGAGTTGGCCATGGGTAAGATGGGCAATATGTTTAAGACTTTTATATTAATGGCGGCATTGACCGCCCTGGTTATGCTGGCCGGACAGGCCATTGGAGGCCGGCAGGGATTAACTTTTGCCCTGGGCATGGCCCTGTTCATGAATTTCTTTGCCTACTGGTTTAGTGACAAGCTGGCTTTAAAGATGAGCGGAGCACAGGAGGTTGACAAGACTGAGGCTCCCCAGTTGCATCAGATGGTTGAAGACTTAGTAGTAAGGGCCGGGTTACCTAAGCCCCGCCTTTATATTATCCCGTCGGATACTCCGAACGCCTTTGCCACGGGTCGAAACCCGGAGCATGCGGCGGTGGCCGTGACTTCCGGGATCATGCGGACCTTAAACCCGGATGAGCTTCGGGGCGTTCTGGCCCATGAGCTGGCCCATATAAAGAATCGGGACATATTGATCAGCTCTGTGGCCGCAGTTTTAGCCGGGGCCATAAGTTATCTGGCTACTATGGCCCAGTGGGCCATGTTCTTTGGTGGTGGCCGCAGCGACGATGAAGAGGGCGGCAGCGGAAATCTTATCGGCAGCATCTTAATGATGATACTGGCTCCGATTGCGGCTATGCTTATCCAGATGGCGATATCCCGCAGCCGGGAGTATCTGGCCGACGCTACAGGCGCGAAGATAGCCGGTCAACCTCTATTCCTGGCCAATGCCCTGACCAAGCTGGAGGAATGGAATCATCGGTTGCCCATGGACGTCAATCCGGCCCAGGCCCAGATGTATATTGTAAATCCATTGACCGGACAGACCTTTGCCCGCCTGTTCAGCACCCATCCGCCAATAGTGGAACGTGTGGCCAGACTGCGGCAGATGGCCGGCCAGGGCGCCCTCGCCTGAGTCGGGCAGGCATGTGCTCTGGCTCGTTCTGGCCCTTATCTCTGCCGCGTCCATAGCGACCGTAGATGCGCTTACCAAACGGTTCTTTTCCCACCTGACGGTTTTTGAGATGGCGGCGGCACGGCTATCCTTTAGCCTGCCATTATTTTTAATCCTGTTGTTTTTTATCCCTGTACCACACCTGGATACAACCTTCTACCTGACGGTTTTTTTGGCCCTGCCCCTGGAAATAACCGCTTTTTTTCTTTATATGCGGGCTATTCAGGCCTCGCCTCTTTCTCTAGCCATTCCGTTTTTGTCCTTTACACCGGTTTTCCTTATCTTAACCGGCAGGTTGATACTGGGAGAGGAACTCAGCGCCCGGGGTATTTTGGGGATTATATCCGTGGTTTTGGGCAGCTATGTGTTAAACCTGCGGGAGTGTAAGAATGGATTCCTGGGGCCATTTGGGGCCATAAAGAGGGAGAAAGGTTCATGGCTGATGCTGATAGTGGCCTTTTTATATGCGCTTACCTCTGCCCTGGGCAAAAAGGCCATACAACACTCCAGCGCCATTTTTTTTGGCCCCTTTTACTTTCTGATGCTGGGACTCATTGTCCCTGGAGGATTATTGGTTACAGGGAAGGCTACCTGGCAGGGTCTGAAGAAGGTTTTTTATCCCGGTCTATGTATCGGCATCCTTATGGTCATCATGGTCTTAAGCCACATGGCCGCTATCAGCCGGGTTGAGGCCGCATATATGATTGCTGTTAAACGTACCGGTATCCTTTTCAGCGTCCTCTACGGCGCTTTTTTATTCAGGGAGGAGAATATCGGAGAGAGATTTTGGGGCGCAGTCTTGATGCTGGCCGGGGTGGTTATTATAGCCGTATGGGCATAAGCGGGATCAGATGGCCGGAGGTGATCCCGGAGTTTTTTCTTCCGGGGGCTTAGCCCTGGCTATATCCTTTTCCAGGGCTTCTATCTTTTCTCTGTAAGCCCGCCGCTTCTTAAGGCGGCCGGGCAAGGTAAGCAGCAAGGCCGTAATAAGTCCGGCCGTAAAGAAGGAGAGGAGATATAAGACCAGAGACCCTTCAAAATGCCAGAAGAGGAAATGGATCGTAACTACGTGAGCGTTTTGTATGGCGAAGATGGCCACCGTGGTTACGATTATCAAGGCGATAAGGAGATAAAATTCCATAAACTAACGAAGAGCACCCAGGTATGATAATTTGTAACACTTTAGGTGTTTGAAACCGTCCTACATTCAGAAAAGGCTATTAATCTGGAACTCAGGAAATCAGGGGGAAATAGACCCTCTTTATTTGGGTTTGCACTTCCCTGAGTTCCTGAGTTCCAGATTTGATATGGTTCTTTGCACTTTTTATCATGCATCTTCAAAACGTTAAATTGTTACGATAATTTTATTTTGAGCTGACGGCTGATAGCTGACCGCTGAAGGCTCAATTAGTCAAGCATTATTTTTTCTTTTTTTTCCAACCAGGCCGCCGGGTCGGTCAGGTAATCATAAGCATCAAACAGGGCCAGGTAATGGCCTCTTTCCTCATAAGAAAGCAGGACAAAGAATCTCTTGGTAAAGGAACTGCGCGTGTCTTTTGCGAGGCCGTCATATAAAGCTATACTTTTTTCCTCCATATCCATGGCTGTCTTGACGGCCTCGAGGTCGCTGCTTTCAGCCGGGGCCTTATCTTTTAATTTGCCGGTAGCCTTTTTAAAGATATCCTGTACGGCTGAGGATGGTCTTACCAGGTTAAGTTTTTCAGACAGCTTACCTTTTTTCTGCAGGGCCTTATAGATTTCCTCAATTTTCTTTAAATGTATTTTTTCTTCCGCGGCAAGCTGCCTGAACAGTTTTTGGGCAAATGGGGTGATGCTTTTTCCCCCGGCCTTTAAATAGTATGCCTCCCCGTCTATTTCCAGTTGCATGGCCGTCTTAAGAGCGGTTAACTTTTCCGGCATGTCTCCCTCCTGTATTTAAGACGTTTTGTCAAAAATCATTTATATAATATTTATGCTATGTTAATATTTAATATTCTGTCAAGTGAAAACCTGGTTTTTACCGTAGGTTTATTTTATTTTCCAAATAGCCGATAAAATGATAAGTAGGTCTATAGTGTATTCAGGATGGGTCATTAATGTACAAAAAAGGAGATTGCTTCGCTGTGCTCGCAATGACAAATCAAGTAATGACGCCACGTTCCGGTCATTGCGAGGAGTGATAGCGACGAAGCAATCTCTTTTATAAAAGCCAATAAAATCGATATGTACATATGCTATTTTGAACAAGCATGAGGATGGGTATATCCGCAACTTTTGGGAGTAGGGTGTGATGACCAATCAGCCGATAAATACGGTCATTGTGGGTGGCGGTCCCGGATGCAAGGCGCTTTTAGAGCTTTTTGAACGCGTGGAAATGCTTAAAACCAACGTCCAGGGTGTGGCGGATATTGACGTAGAAGCCCCGGGTCTCAAATACGCAAAGGAGAAGGGGCTTCTGACCACAACCGATTACCGTGAATTTTATGCATTGTCCAACCTTGACCTTATCATTGAGCTTACCGGAAATGATCGGGTGCTGGATGAGATTTTGCAGGCCAAGCCGGCGCATGTAAGGGTCATGGACCATGTTACCGCCAGGCTGTTCTGGGATGTTATACAGATAGAAGAACAGAAGATAAAGGTGGAAGAGGAGTATCTGGCCGAGAAAAAACTGAGCGAGGCCAGAGAAAAATACGAGATTCTGGTAGAAAATATCAGCGACATCGTTTTTTCACTCGACCTGAACGGCAGGATTATATATGTCAACCCGGTGGTTAGGACTATCCTTGGGTACAGCCCGGCGGAGCTGATGGGACAACATCTTTGTGACCTGCTTTCTCCTGAAGATTGCCGGACGATGGAAAATATTCTGGCCACGGCTGTAGGTTCATATTGTTTTGAGTGCAGATTACGAGATAAGCTGGGTAGCGAGCGGATTGTACAGTTTTCAGGATACCCCATAATGCAGAATGGAGAAAAGCTAGGATTTTCCGGGGTAGGGCGGGACATAACCGAACGGATAAAGGCTGAAAAAAACCTCAAAAGATCCAATGAGATCTTCAGGGCCATACATAATGTGACGCTTGAGACAACCAAGGGATCAAGAAGTCTTTTGAATGCCCTTTGCGAGAAGATCTATCATCTCTTCGGGGGGAGCTTTGTCATTATTTGTTATAAAGAAAAGGATAGCCTGGTCTATAAGGGTTCTTATAATCTTCCGCCGGAGCTGGCTAAGACATACCAATGTCCTATGAATAAGACGCTCTGCGCAGAGGTTATCAGGGCGGGGCGAATACTTTATGTTCGTAATCTGCAAAACACCGTTCCTTATAAAGGCTATGATAATGTTATAAGATTTGGACTGGTGTCCTATCTTGGCATTCCGCTCCACTCATCAGAAGGGGATACCATCGGGACACTGGCATTTTTTGACCGTGAAGAGCATGTTTTCAGTGAAGAAGATGTCAAACTCTTTGAGATCTTCGCCCAACGGGCCAGCATTGAGCTGGAAAAAGAGGTAAGGGAACGTGAAAGGGAACTACTTCAGGAGCAGCTTTTCCAGGCCCAGAAGATGGAGGCTATCGGCACTCTGGCCGGGGGTATAGCCCATGATTTTAACAATCTCCTGAGTGGAATCCTGGGTTATGCCTCATACGGCAAGATGCTGCTTTCTGAGAACCATCCTGTCTACCGTCATATTGAGATCATTGAAAAATCTGCAGAGCGGGCGGCTGAACTGGTGCGGCAGATGCTGGGTTTTGCCCGTGGCGGAAAGTACCAGGTCAGGAAGGTAAATTGTAACCAGATCATTGAGGAGGTAGTAGGGCTTCTTTCAAGAACCATAGACAAAAGCATCTCCATCGAGACCCACCTTGCCTCTGATTTAGCCATGATTCTGGCGGATATGATCCAGATTCAGCAGGTAGTCCTGAATATATCTATAAATGCCCGTGATGCCATGCCCCAGGGCGGCCGCCTGATACTGGAGACGGCAAATGTCACCCTGGATGAAGTTTATGCGCGGAAGCATTTAGGCGCTGTCCCTGGAAAGTACATACTTATTGCTATAAATGACACTGGGATGGGCATGGAACCAGCAATCAAAAAGCGTATTTTTGAGCCTTTCTTTACGACCAAGGAGAAGGGGAAAGGGACCGGTTTAGGGCTGGCCATGGTCTACGGCATCGTAAAGAGTCATGGCGGATATGTAAATGTTTATAGCGAGAAGGAGCGGGGGACCCGCTTTAATATCTATCTGCCCATAGCCCGGAGCGATGAAGTTGATATCCCGATAGGCGAACCAACAGCCATTTCTGAAGGAAAAGAGACCATCCTTATTATCGATGATGAGCAAGTGATTCGCGATATGGGAAAGGAGGTGCTTGAATCCTTAGGCTATAAGGTGCTTTTGGCCCAAGACGGTGCCGAGGCCCTTGAAGTATACTACAGGGAGAAGGAGAATATTGATTTGGCAATCCTGGATATTGTCATGCCCAAGATCGGTGGTAAAAAGACTTTCCAGAAATTAAAAGGAATTAATCCCAGGCTTAAGGTAATCATTTCTTCCGGTTACAGTATAAACGGCGAGGCTCAAGATATGTTAAACTCAGGGGCCTGCGGCTTTATCCAAAAGCCCTACAGAGTGGATGAGTTATCTACTACGGTTAGGCAAGTATTGGATACATAGCAAAACAGCGCACCCTTCAGGGTGCGTAAGTGATCCCATGGCTCGTGGCTGATGATTCATAGCTGAAAGCTCAAAACTTGACATTAACCCCCTCTTTTTTATTCCTAAATCCAGCGATAAAAAATGTCATTCCGCACTTGATGCGGAATCCAGTTCCTTAATAGGCTGGATTCCCGCTTCCGCGGGAATGACGAATTTGCTTGTTCTTGCCATATTATCGCTGGATTTGGGTTATTCATTTCTCCTTCTGTGATCTCTCCGGCGAATACTAACCATTTTCCTATTGACGACAGGAAACGTTTGGCATAAATTTGTAAGCGAATAAATCTGATATGGTGTGTGCTTAATGGGCTTCGTTCTGCTGAGAAAAGCGGCTTCTGTGTCTGAGGATGACCTGAGGGACTTTATCGGCCAATATCCGGCTGAAGTGCAGGAAGGACTTACCATTCTTAAGCGGGACCTGGAGTTGGACGACTTCCTGGTTGATTTTTTTGGCCATGACCGCGAGCGCCGTCTTACTATATTACAGGTGCGGCCAAGTAATCTCGAAGCCCATCTTCTTTCCAGTTTGGCTGCCATAGGATGGATACTTGGACATAAGGACTATTTCTCAAATTTATATGGCCGGGAGGCGCTTAATCTTGATTTGATGCCCCGGCTGATTCTGGTCAGCCCTTATTTTCCCCCTTCCCTGATTGCTTCGACCAATTTTATTAAGGGCGCTGATCTTGTTTTCTACACAGCTAATATTTTCCAGGTAGATATGGTTAGAGATACTGGAGCTGAACCGGTCCGGGGTATTCTATTAGAACGCATCCCTGTGAACAAAACAAGTAAGGAAGAACAGAAGGTTGTCCTTCGTAGCCATGTTTATGCTATTGAAGAAAAATGGTTGAGGGATCTTTGTATCGATTTTATAAAAAAATTGAGGGAACGAGTTCTCCGGGTCAGATTATTTACCCGCCCGGACGGATTGGTCTTGCGCTTACCCGGTGATGAAACTGTCTATGTGAACACCGGTCGCGATTATTTTCAGGTACATCTGGCCAAACGGGAATACAGTTCCAGACCGATCCGGTCATTAGAGAGTTATAGACATTTCTGGGACGAATTTGAGGCATTTTTAAAGGGCCTGGGCCAGGCGCCGGGTAGAGAAAAAGAGGAAGAGATGGGACGTGGGGAGACAGAGAAGATTCAAGAGAGAAAAGGGGGTTTCCCCGGCGTAGTCAGCTTAAGGGAAAATTTTATATGCACCTTTCCGGCCACAAATACCTTACAATAGCTATCAGTATTCAGCTATCAGCATTCAGCCTCAGCGGAAACAAGGTCTTATATAAATCACTTATAATTGCCAAAGCGAAGTCTCGTAGGTAATGGTTTTTTCTTTAGGGCGTTGTTTGTTAGATTTTACCTATGGAGCCGGTTGTTCTTTATTGAAGTTGACAAAAGGGCTGTTTTCAGTAATTATGCCTTTGTATTTCGATATCTTATTGTATTTAAAGGCAAAAACATGCGAAGAAGGTATTCCAGACAGATTATGGTCGGGCCGGTGGCTATCGGGGGAGATGCTCCGGTGGTAGTACAGTCCATGACCAACACCTTTACCCGGGACGTTGGAAGTACAGTCAGGCAAATCCACCGGCTGGAGAAGGCCGGCTGTGAGGTGGTACGCGTAGCTGTTCCTGACCCGGCGTCTGCGGAGGCCATTAAGGCCATCAGGAAGAAGATACAAATACCCCTTATCGCCGACATCCATTTCGATTACCGCCTGGCCCTGGCCGCAATCAAGGCCGGCGCCGACGGCATAAGGATCAACCCCGGCAATATTGGAGGCGTAAAAAAACTGGCTGAAGTGGTGACTGCTGCTAAAGACGCCGGCATTGCCATGCGGATCGGTGTGAACTCCGGCTCGCTGGAAAAAGACATATTGAAGAAACATAGGTCGCCTACTGCTCCTGCCCTGGCCGAAAGCGCCCTGCGTAATATCGAGCGTGTGGAGGGTTTAGGTTTCGGGAATATAAAGGTATCGCTCAAGTCTTCGGATGTGCGCACTACTGTCGATGCCTATCGCGAACTGGCGGGTAAGGTGGATTATCCTCTGCACTTAGGGGTTACAGAGGCAGGAGGACTCTACGCCGGGACGGTCAAGTCCAGTATAGGCATCGGGATTCTCCTGTATGAAGGCATTGGCGACACCCTCCGCGTCTCTCTGACCCGGGATCCGGTTGAAGAGGTCCGGGTGGGGTACGAGATATTGAGGGCGCTTGGCCTGCGCCAAAGGGGGCCGGAGATTATCTCCTGTCCCACCTGCGGGCGCTGTGAGATCAACCTTTTTTCTTTGGTAGATAAGGTGGAGAAAAGGATAAGCCATATAACCACTCCCTTCAAGGTGGCTATAATGGGCTGTGTGGTCAATGGCCCGGGCGAGGCAAAAGAAGCCGATATTGGCATGGCTGGAGGAAGAGGAGTCGGAATTATTTTTCGCCACGGTAAGCTTCTGAAAAAAGTGAAAGAGGCGGAACTCGTGGATACCTTGGTGGAAGAGATAGAGACAATGGAGGCGGGATATTATACACAGAAAGGGAAAGAGAATGCGATTTAGCCGGTTTTTTCTGCCTACTTTAAAAGAGACGCCTGCGGAAGCGGAAGTAATAAGCCACAAACTAATGCTACGGGCCGGTATGATACGAAAGCTGGCCGCGGGCATTTATTCCTACCTGCCCCTTGGGCTGCGGGTTTTGCGTAAAGTAGAGGCCATCGTAAGGGAAGAGATGAATAAGGCCGGGGCACAGGAAGTGGTTCTGCCTATGGTGCAGCCTGCGGAGTTATGGCAGGAGAGCGGCCGCTGGGAGTTCTACGGAAAGGAGTTGTTGCGGTTTAAGGATCGCCACGCGCGCGACTGTTGTCTGGGGCCCACACATGAAGAGGTTATTACCGATTTGGTGCGGCGTGAGGTGCGTTCTTATCGGGATATGCCGTTAAATCTTTATCAGATACAGACCAAATTCAGGGATGAGATCAGGCCGCGTTTTGGGTTAATGCGGGGCCGCGAATTTGTCATGAAGGATGGATACAGCTTTGATGTGGATGAGAAGGCCTCGGGGAAGACTTATCTGGCCATGTATGCGGCCTATCAAAACATTTTTCGCCGCCTGGGCCTCCAATTCAGGGCGGTAGAGGCTGACACGGGCAGCATAGGCGGCAGTTTTTCACACGAGTTCATGGTGTTGGCTGAGACCGGGGAGGACACTATCGTAAGCTGCACCGGTTGTGACTATGCGGCCAATATAGAGAAGGCTGAGGTGATTTTGCCCGTGGAGAATCCATCAGCGAATCAGGCCTTTTCCAGGCCTCTGGAGAAGGTATCCACCCCCGGAAGGAGGACGGTAGAGGAAGTAACATCTTTCCTGGGAATACCGCCACAGCAATTGATAAAGACGCTCGTCTTTTTAGTTGACGGCCAACCGGTGGCGGTCCTGGTGCGCGGCGACCACGAGGTCAACGAGATTAAATTAAAAAATTTACTCCAGGCCCAGGAAATAGCCCTGGCTGACGAGGCATTAATTCGCCGCATTACAGGCGCGCCCGTCGGTTACAGCGGCCCGGTGGGCCTCCCGGTAAAAATAGTGGCGGATCAGGCCATACAAGGCATGTACGACTGCGTGGCAGGGGCCAATGAGGAAGGGCATCACTTTGTCCATGTGGACGCCGGCCGGGACATCCATGCAGACCTTTATGGTGATATACGGTTGGTCACGGCCGGGGATCGTTGTCCACGGTGCAGGCAGGCTATAAGACTCTCCCGCGGCATTGAGGTGGGACATATCTTCCGTTTAGGGACTAAATACAGTGAGGCCCTTAAGGCTGCTTACCTCGATGGAGAGGGGCAGGAACGTTATATGGTCATGGGCTGCTATGGAATCGGGGTCAGCCGTATAGTAGCCGCGGCTATTGAGCAAGGCCACGATGAAAGTGGTATAATTTTTCCGGTGGCCATCGCTCCCTTTGATGTACTGGCCCTGCCGATTAATGTAAATGATACAGTCATCAGGGAGGCGGCAGAGGATATCTACTACGAGCTCTTATCCAGGGGATTCGACGTCCTTCTGGATGACCGTGATGAACGTGCCGGCATAAAATTTAAGGATGCCGACCTGACAGGTATTCCCTTCCGCGTAACCATAGGCACGAAGTTTACTAAAGAGGGTTTGCTGGAAATAAAGGTGCGCGGCACGGGCGAGACCCTGTTCGTTACCAGGGAACATCTCGTTCAGACCCTCCTGAACATGCATAGCGAGCGCATTCCCCGCTGCTTGCAGCAGGGTTAGCGAGCGAATGCGATGCATTTTACCTCGCATACGGAGATTTCCCGTCCGCCCAAGGCGGACTGCGGGGAGCTTCAATCTGCGCCAGAAAGCGATAGATGGTTAGGTTAAACGATATCTTGGAACAGGTCCAGGCTTATCTTCCCGGGGCCGATTTCAGTCCCATTGAAAAGGCTTACATTTTTTCGGCCAGGGTGCATGAAGGACAGGTGCGCTTATCCGGCGAGCCCTATCTGTCTCACCCCCTGGAAGTGGCTTATATCCTGACCCAGATGCGTCTTGACGTTGTCACCGTGGCCTGTGGTCTGCTGCATGATACTGTGGAGGATACCCTTACTACTTTGGAAGAGATCAAGGAGCTTTTTGGTGAAGATATAGCCCGGGTCGTTGACGGTGTGACCAAGATCAGCCGGATGCCTTTAAGTAGTCGTATAGAGGAACAGGCGGGGAACGTCCGTAAGATGATCCTGGCCATGTCTAATGATATAAGGGTGTTGCTCGTTAAATTGGCCGACCGCATACATAACATGCGTACTCTCCACTACCAGACCGAGGCCAAGAGAATTAAGATAGCCCGTGAGACTATGGACATATATGCACCGCTGGCCGGACGCATGGGTATCGAATGGATCAAGAGAGAGTTGGAAGACCTATCTTTTTCATACATTCAGCCGGAGACTTATCAGGACATTAAGGACAAGTTGGAAAAGAGTCTGGGTGAAAGTAAGAAATATATAGAAGAGGTTAAAAGTATCATAAGGGCCAAAATGGCCGCCTATGGGATTGAGTGCGAGGTGCGGGGCCGCCCTAAGCATATCTACAGCATATATAAAAAAATGGTGCGACAAAACCTTCCTTTGGAACAGATTTACGATGTTATCGCTTTTCGTCTAATCTTGAAGACCGTCAAAGAATGTTATGAAGCCCTGGGAATAATCCACTCTATATGGATGCCAGTGCCCGGGCGCTTCAAAGATTACGTCAGTCTTCCCAAGGCCAATATGTATCAATCTCTGCATACCACGGTCATCGGCCCGTATGGGCGGCGGATGGAGGTGCAGATCAGAACGGAAGAGATGGATAAAGTGGCCCGGGCTGGCATCGCCGCCCATTGGATGTATAAAGAGGATAAGGGCTTTTCCGAGGAGGAGAGCCGGCGATTTGCGTGGTTGAAGCAGCTTTTAGAATGGCAAAAAGACCTTAAGGATCCGCGAGAGTTTTTGGAGTCGGTGCGTGTTGATCTCTATCCCAATGATGTCTATGTGTTTACTCCTAAAGGCGAGGTAAAAGAATTCCCCCGGGGCGCTACGCCCGTAGATTTTGCTTACGCCATACATACCGAAGTTGGCCGCCAATGTACAGGCGCCAAGGTTAACGGACGACTGGTTCCCCTTAAATATGAATTGAAAAACGGTGATGTGGTAGAAATAATTACTGCACCCCACCATACTCCCAGCAAGGACTGGCTGAAATTTGTCAAGACCACCCGGGCCCGGACCAGAATTAAGCAATGGTTTAAGACCGAGGAACGGGAAAGCAGTGTAAGTCTGGGTAAAGAGATCTGTGAGAAGGAGTTCAGGAAGCATCAGCTCAATCTATCAAAATTGCTTAAATCTGAAGAATTGACAAAGGCGGCCTCCGAACTCTCTTTTGGTTCGGTGGAGGATTTATTAGCCGGCGTTGGATACGGCAAGATATCCCCTCTTCAGATTGTCAGGAAGCTTCTTCCCCAGGGAGAGGTTTCAGAGGAAGAACTTCCTGTGGCTGCGAAGATCAGCAAAAAAAAGGAAAAAATTCAGCCCGAAGGGATAAAGATCCGGGGGGTCGAAGATATTATGATTCGCTTTGGCCGATGCTGCAACCCCTTGCCGGGTGATGACGTTGTAGGCTTTATCACGCGTGGCCGGGGTGTAACCGTCCATACCAGCAATTGCCGCAATATTGTCGATTCAGATTCCGAAAGAAGGGTCGATGTCCAGTGGGATATCCGGGAAAAAACGGCGCATCCGGTTAAGGTTCGGGTGGTTACAATAGACAAGAAAGGCTTACTTGCCGCTATAAGCAATGCCATCAGCGCCTGTGATGCAAACATAGTAGAGGCTGATATTCACACTACTTTAGACCGTAAGGCTATATTGAATTTTATTCTCGAAGTGGTCGATACCTCACATCTGAAAACAGTACTCAAGGCGGTTAAGCACTTAGATGATGTAATTCGTGTAGAACGTCTGACGACATGACTTTAAGTGGCTTTTACTACTGACCCGGAGCGAAGACAGCGCGTACAGACTACCATATAACGGGTGCTATTACCCTGAGCTGCCTTTACTCTTTTCAGGTTAGGATACCATCTACGTTTTGTTTTATTATTGGCATGACTTACATTATTCCCTACACGCGGCCGTTTCCCGCAGATTTCACATACCTTAGACATGAAGACCTCCTTCAAGATCTGAAGACCAAAATTTTTAAAAGAGTCAATATAACACAAAGTTATTTTTGCGCAAGTGCTTTTTGGTTGAGAATCTATAAAGATTATAGTTGGGACTATTTTTGTTTTTTCGGTTCCTCCGCAGAATTTGTGGGTCCGTTTTAGGTACTGATAGTGTAACCACTGTAGTATGAAGTCATAAAAAAAGCATCCTGTTCTCTTTTCTGGTATGGAGATTTGTGACAAGCAAATC
>DSAQ01000099.1 GCA_011046395.1 Pseudomonadota bacterium | reverse complement strand
CCTGTGCCAACTCAAATGACAGAGCAGTAAAATTTGTAGTGCCCATAAATATGCCCATTATTAGCTTAACATATTGGTTTTCCTAAACTTTTAACTATGACTGTGGTAAACTTGGGTTAAGTGCAAAGGAAAGGAGTTCTCCGCCGATCCCTTGCCGGCAATAGACCGGATGAACGGCCAGGTTAAGTAAATGGAGTTCATCCAGGATTATCCAAAAACAGATATATCCCAGGACAGGAGAAGGATGAATATCGCTGACTTTTGCCACGTAAGGATAAGAAAAAGGATAGACTAACTCGTCACGGAAGGCTTGTTCGGTCCAAGGAGCAGGGAAGGAGGCTTTTTCAATGAGCATAACCTCAGGTAAATCACCTTCAGTCATCCGGATGATCTTACAGGAAGTCTTGTGAGAGGTGACCTCGGCCATTATGAGCTGGTTTGAAAGAGGCATTCATTATGGCCTCCATCAAGCAAGGTTGCGATCAGTTTATTTTCTGAAGCTATTTTTTGAGAACTTCGCTAGCCTGAGAAATGCCTTTGCGGCCGTAAGATTTAGCCTGTTCAGCTACCTCAGCCAGGGCTAATTTTTCACGAGAATGGGTCAACCTCATCAGCATAGGCAGGTTAACACCGGTGACGACGTCAATCTTCCCTTCTTTCAGAAAGGAAAGGCTAATATTGGAAGGGGTTCCTCCAAACATGTCCGTCAAAATGAGGATGCCGCTACCACTATCCACCCTTTTAATAGCTTTTTGGATTTCCTTACGCAAAATCTCTACATCTTGTGACGGGTCTATGGACACGGCTGTAACCTGTTCCATCTGTCCCACGATGAACTCGGATACCTTAACCAATTCTTCTGCCAGCTTGCCATGTGTGGCCAACACTATACCGACCATCGTCACCCCCGTAAAATCAGCCCAGTAGAATATCCCGATGATGGACTACAACCTCGTAGCCCTTCTCCGTAAGAATATTCTTTAATTCCTCTGTGACCGTCACCGAGCGGTGTCTGCCGCCAGTACAACCAGTGGCTATGGTAAAATACATTTTACCTTCTCTTTTAAAAAGCGGGATAAGGAAAAATAACAATCCGGAGACCTTACTTAAAAAAGTCTGTGTGGTCTGGTCTTTTAGGACGTAGTCCTTAGCTTCCGGGCTTGTCCCGTCAAGCTCCTTCAAATCCGGCACAAAAAAAGGATTAGGCAAAAAACGCACATCAAAGACTAAGTCCGCCTCGCCGGGAACACCATATTTAAAGCCAAAGGAAAGGAGATGAATAAGCAGACGATTGAGATCAACGCGGGAGCCATACAAACTGCCAATGGCCCCACGGAGTTGATGGAGATTATAGAAACTCGTATCTATGACCCGATCTGCCTCTTCTTTTAGAAGGGCTAATTGCCTCCGTTCCAGGGCTATGGCATCCATAACCGTCGTTACTACCGGAGAAGGGATCAAAGGATGGTGTCGCCTGGTCTGACTGAATCTTCTTAACAGTACATCGTCTGAAGACTCGAGGAAAAGCATTTCTAATTTAAAGCCCTCTTTTTTAAGGTTAGCAAAGATGGTAGCATACTCTTTCAGGAAATCCTGTTCGCGCATATCCATTACTAGTGCCGCCCGGACAGTTTGACCGGGGGCAGGTTTCTGGATGTGCAAGAACTGAGGAAGAAGGACAACCGGGAGGTTATCAACACAATAATAACCAAGATCCTCAAAGGCACGAAGCGCAGTGCTTTTGCCGGATCCGGAAAGTCCTGTAATGATAACAACCTGGACCGGATTTAACATACACGCCAAAGTAGAAATATAGTCAAAATTCTTCGCTCTCGCTCTTGATGATCTCGGCCATTTCTTCTGCCGATTTTGCACCCAGCAATTTTTCCTTAGAGACGGGATTCTTTAAAAAACGCGAAAGCTTGGCCAGAATCCGCAGATACAGGCCGGCCGATTCCTCCGGGGCTAGAAGTAGAAAAAGGAGCTGCACAGGTTTCCCATCGACAGAATCAAAAGGCACTCCGGAAAGACTGCGTCCCAGGGATATGATAACCCGGTCCAGGCCCTTTAACTTGCCGTGGGGTATGGCTACTCCATCGCCTATTCCGGTACTACCCAACTTTTCCCTTTCCAGCAAAATGGAGAGCACGGTCTCCTTCTCCAGTGTCTTATTTTTACGTACAAGCACTTCCGCCAGTTCTGCCAAGGCATCTTGCTTGGAATTGGCTCTAAGGTTGGTTATTATATGGTCCGAAGATATTAACTCACTGATTTGCATGTAGATTTCTCTATTAATGTTATTTGGGCTCCGGTTCAATAAGCCCATAGTCACCGTCTTTGCGTTTATAAAGGACATTAATGGTTTCTGATTCGGCATTAGTAAAGACCAGAAATTCGTTATCTAAGACGTCGAGCTGCATTACTGCTTCATCCAGGTACATGGGCTTGGCCAGGTGTCTCTCGCTTTTTATTATTCTGGGGGCGTTTTCTCCCTCGGAACGGTCGTAACTTAAGATATTTATGCCCACGGTCCGGGGGGGCCTGGTGTTGGATACAGACTTTTTATCTTTTACCTTTTCCCGGTGCCTTTTGACCTGCTTTTCTATTTTATCCATGACCAGATCAATGGCCGAGTACATATCGTTGGTTTCTTCCTGGCCTACTATTTTTGCTCCATTGGCCAGGATATTTACCTCGGCTATATGTCTAAACTTCTCGATAGAAAGAGTTACATTGGCCTCGGCAAATCCCTCTAAAAACTTTTTGACTTTTTTCACCCGTTCAATAGCGTAATTGCGTAAAACCTCTGAGGGTTCCATGTGCCTAAAAGTCACCGAAATTTGCATAGATCAATCCTCCATGTGGCTAAATTCAAATTTGCGCTCATCCGGAAACAACTATTTCCGGCTTCGCGCTTTTAGCTTTCAGCTATCAGCCATGAGGTTTTTGCTGACTGCTGAAAGCTGAGCGCTGACTGCTATTGTGCGAATTTTTTTCTCTGGTTAGATGGGAGGATTCCCATCACATCCCTATACTTAGCTATTGTTCGCCGCGCAATATTAATATCATTTTTATTTAGCATATTGGCAATTTCCTTATCGCTATACGGATGGCTTGAATTCTCGGATTGGACCAGACGTCGAATCTTATCTTTTACCGCTTCTGAAGCCATAACTTCTCCATGTGCACAACTGATCCCGGTATTGAAAAAGAATTTAAGCTCCAACAAGCCCTGAGGGGTATGAACATATTTATTCGTGGTCACCCTGCTTACGGTTGACTCGTGCATTTCCACATCCTCAGCCACATCCTTTAGTATAAGCGGTTTTAAATAAGCTATGCCCTTTTCCAAAAATTCCCGCTGAAACTTGACGATACTCTCGGTTACTTTATAGATGGTGCGCTGTCTTTGATGAATGCTTCGGATCAGCCAGACCGCGGACCTCAATTTGCCCTGGATATAGTCCTTGACCGGGGCGTCACCATCCGATGATTGGTTCAAGATGCCCCGATAAAATGGACTCACCCGCAACCTCGGCAGTCCCTCGTCATTTAAGACGATAACGAACTCATCTCCCACCTTATAGACATAGATGTCCGGGCTGATATAGTGGGTCTCTTCGCCACTGTAAGCCCGTCCCGGCTTTGGCTCCAGCCGGGTTATCACTTCCACAGTCTTGATAACGTCGGCCAAAGAAGACCCTGTCTCCTTGGCGATGGCCTGGTAGTTTTTGACCTCTAGTTGATGGAGATGGTTAGATATGATGGTCTCGACTAACGTGCCCTCTAGTCCCAGATGCCGGGTCTGTATCAACAGACATTCTTTAAGATCACGGGCGGCAACTCCGACCGGGTCAAACCCTTGAATCTTTTTAAGGACTTCTAAGACTAGCTCTTCAGGGACATGTGCAGAGGCCGTAATCTCTGAGAGGGAGGCGTTAAGATAACCATCAGCATCCAGGTTGCCGATAATCAACTCACCGACAATTTTTTCTTCTTCTGTACAAGGTGACAGAATAAACTGCCACATGAGGTGCGAGGATAGGGAGGGTTTTCGACTTAACGTGGCCTCAAAAGAAGTTGATTCTTTCTCCTCAAATGAATAGGCGGAATAGCTGGAGCTACTGGTGTTATATTCATCAATATAATCTTCCCAGTTAATTTCTTCCATGGCTCGCTGGCTATCCATCACTTCAGGTAGCACTCTGTCTTGAACACTTACCTCCTCATTTGAAGTTGCTTCGGAGGGTGCGAGGGGATCCACGGCATCCTCCTCTGGTCCTTCTTCCAGTATCGGATTAGCCTCCAATTCCTGGTGGATGCTATCCAACAATTCTAACCGGGACAATTGCAACATCTTGATGGCCTGCTGCAATTGCGGGGTCATCACCAATTGTTGGGTAAGCTTTAACTGTTGTTTGAGTTCTAAAACCATAGTCAGATCCCCGGACTTAATAAGCCGGAATCAAAAAGGTCTATCTGAAATTCCTAATGACAATAGCAAATGTCATTAGTCAATAGTCATTTGTCACTGGTCGAACTATTTCATTTCCCAAGTTAACCAATGGCTAATAACCAGTGATGAGTGACACCTTAAACTCATTCATCACAGCGTAAATTGTTCGCCCAGATAAATCTTGCGTGCCACCTCACTGTTAGCGATATGCTGCGGATCCCCGGCCTCCAGAAGTCTTCCTTCGGTCAGGATATAGGCCCAGTCACAAACAGACAATGTTTCCCGTACATTGTGATCAGAGATGAGTATGCCCAGTCCCTTTCCTTTAAGTTGCCGGACGATGGCCTGCAAATCCGAAACGGCCAGGGGATCTATGCCCGCAAATGGTTCGTCAAGTAAAATAAACGATGGCTGAATGGCCAGCGTACGTAGTATCTCAAGCCGTCTCCGTTCTCCACCGGAAAGTGAGTAGGCTTTGTGTCTGGCCAGATGATCGATTTTTAGCTCTTCCAACAGGCTTCTTAAACGGGCCCTTCTTTCCTCCCGGGGCAGTTTTATCGTCTCCAGCACAGCTAATATGTTTTCCTCAACCGTAAGCTTACGAAAGACAGATGGTTCCTGGGCCAGGTAGGTAATGCCGCGACGGGCCCTCTGATACATGGGATAGGGGGTCAGGTCTTCGCCATTCAAAACCACCTGCCCCTCATCCGGCTTGATCAGACCCGCAATCATGTAGAAAGTCGTTGTCTTTCCCGCTCCATTGGGTCCAAGCAGGCCGATTATTGAGCCGGATTCGACCCTGATACTGACGTGATCCACGACCCGGCGCTGGCGGTAAGATTTGACCAGGTTGTTAGCGACAAGGGTACCCATAAATTAACCTTTTATCATTGACTTTTTCCGAGTGCATTATTTTTCCGGGTAAACTATAGCCTCAACCCTGTTTTCTTCCTGGCTTTCTACTATACTGCGGTCTTCGTCCAGGAAGACGGTAATCTTGCTACCCTTAATCATGCTGTTACCTTCCCAGACCTTTGGGTTACCGGTCAGGATAACATTCTGTTCGGCCTCATAATAAACTGCTTCGTCGCCAGTGGCAATACGCTTGCCCTTTGTAATCTTGACATGTCCATTGGCAAAAATCTTTTCCACCTGGTCCGCACCCTCCCCCTGGCCAGCCTCTTTTCCCTCGGCCTTGCGGTAAAAGACAGTCATCTGATCGGCATAGATAGTCAACTCGGCCTTTTTAGCTATAACATCACCGGTAAATATAATTTTATTTTCTTTATTGTATGAATCTAACTGGTTGGCCTTAATATGGATAGGTACGGCCTTCCGATTCGGGGTCTCCGTGGCATACGAAGCCGTACTCAGGGCAAATAATGCCAGGGTGCACGCTAAAAACATTTTAAAAAGAAGAAAACGCCCCTTTAAATTCATAAGTTACCTTCTTGTATTCGTTCAGGCATTCAGCGCGCAGCGGCCGATCTGCTCAGATGGGCTGAAAACTGAGCGCTTATTTTAAATTTCTTTGTGTAACTACCTGTACCTCTTTCAGCACAGACATCTTACCGGTATTCAGTTCATAAAGCAAACCCTTACCTTTCAGGTCAATCTTTGAACCGAGAACGGTTACTTCTTCCGGCGTGCGGAGCACGCGCTCTTTGCTGTTATAGGTAATAGCATTGGTGTAAAAACGTCCTCCGTCCGAAGCTATCGCTGAAACGTGGCCCCAAAGATTGATGTCCTTAGATTGAGTATCGTAGGTGCCGTGTTCACCAGATACGGTTACCGTTTTGCCGCTCTTTAAGAAAAAATTTGTCCGCACACTATCCAAAAGAACCTCTTCTTCCCCTTTAAAGTACCGGGCAAACCTGGCATAGAGTACCCATTCATCCCTTCCATCCCGATTATTTGTATACTCTACGTTCTCCATTTTAAGATCGGCATCCCTTTGTTCCGAGTTAAGAAACCATTTAGGTATATCTGGAGGGTAACCCGCTTGCCGGGTCCGTGGCCACATTAAAAAAACCCCGGTCGCCAGAATAACCACAGTGGCCAACACAGCCCATGAGAGCCTCTTACCGGTCAAGTTTAAGCCTTTTACCCCTCTATACCAAAAATTCCGGATGTGCTCTCAGCACTCAGCTATCAGCGTGCAGCTTAATGTGTTGTTTGTCTTAGATTTTTGCTGACAGCTAATCGCTGATCGCTGAAAGCGTGAAGCCGGAAACAGTAGTTTCCGGATGAACACTAAGTAAAGGCCGCCAGCGCCTTTTTCTTAAGCCCCTTAGCTTCTAAAATCAACTCGCAAACCTCTCGTACCGCTCCCTGGCCCCCATCTAGTTGAGTCACATAGTCAACGTATGCCATTACCCGTTTGTCGGCATTTTTCACTGCTACAGGCAATCCCGCGCGCTTCAATATCTGTATATCGACCCAATCATCGCCAATATAAGCTACCTGGCTGTCCACCAATCCTCTATTGCGGAGAAGCCATTCATAGGCGGCTAACTTGGGCTCCATACCCTGCAGTACAGTCTCAATTTTAAGTTCTCTACACCGATGGAGCAGCGCCTCAGAGATTCGACTGGTCAGAATGGCTACTTCTATTCCACACCTCTGTAGCAACTTTATACCAAGACCATCGCGTACGTGGAAGGATTTTATCTCTTCACCGCGGTCATTATAGGTAATCCGCCCATCGGTCAAGACACCATCCACATCCAGAAGCAAGACCTTGACTTGTCTCGCCTTATCCGAAAGCCTCTTTGAAATCTCCATTTTCATCTCAAATCTCAAATTTGAGATCCCGGATAGCGTTATGTATCCGCATAAGCCCCGCCAGTAATTCATCCACCTTATCCAGTGGCCAGGAATTAGGGCCGTCGCACAGCGCCCGGTCCGGATCCGCATGCACCTCCATAAATATGCCCTCCACTCCTACCGCCAGGGCCGCCCGGCACAAATGAGGAATAAACTCCCTTTCACCGCCGGAGCATGTACCGCTTCCGCCAGGAAGCTGTACACTATGTGTGGCGTCAAAGATGACCGGTAGGCCACACTGATGCATGATAACCAGAGAGCGCATGTCCACCACCAGGTTATTATAGCCGAATGAAGTCCCTCTCTCTGTAAGCAAGATGCGCGAGTTGCCGGTGGATTTAGCCTTTTCTACTACCTCCCCGATGTCCCATGGAGCCAGAAACTGCCCCTTTTTAATATTTAAGGGCTTCATGGTAGCCGCCGCTTCCAGCACCAGGTCTGTCTGCCGGCAGAGAAACGCGGGAATCTGGAGGACGTCTAATACTTCGGCGGCGGGGGCTACTTCCGCGCGACTATGCACATCGGAAAGGATCAAAACCCCCGCTCTTTTTTTGATCCTGGCCAGCATTTCCAGGCCCTTTTCTAAACCAGGCCCCCTATAGGAATGCAGCGAGGTACGGTTCGCCTTATCATAAGACGCCTTGAATATGTAAGAAAAACCATGACGATAGGCGCTTTCTTGCAAGGTGGCGGCTATGTGCAGGGCAGACTCTTCTGACTCTAAAACACATGGCCCTCCAATTAACAGAGGGGAATTGACACCTCCTACCTTAATCGGTCCAATAGCCAGTTCGGGTATCATTTTCCAACAGCTTTTTTTGTCTCTCAGCCACCACCTGCCTCTGTTCTAACGCGGCCTTAATAAAGGCCCCGAACAGCGGGTGGGGAGACATGGGGCGTGACTTGAATTCCGGGTGGAACTGACAGGCTAGAAACCATGGATTCTCAGGAATCTCTATTATTTCAACCAGTTCTCCATCCGGTGAAAGACCGGTTACCCTCATGCCGTTCTTTTCCAGAACTTCCCGGTACAGATTATTGAACTCATAACGGTGACGATGGCGCTCGGAAATTTCCTCGGTGTGGTAGGCGGCAAAGGCCAGAGAATCGTTGGTCAGGCGGCAGGGGTAGGCCCCCAGACGCATGGTCCCCCCCTTCTGACTGCCTTCATCCCGGACCTGAACCTGCTTGGTGCGGAAGTCGTACCATTCCTTCATCAGATAGATGACCGGGTAGGGGGTCTGGGTGTTAAATTCGGTACTGTGTGCCCCGGAAAGGCCGGCGGCGTTGCGGGCAAATTCTACCACCGCAAGTTGCATCCCGAGGCATATACCAAAAAAGGGAATCTTATTCTCCCGGGCGTAACGGATGGCGGCGATCTTACCTTCTATGCCACGTGCGCCAAACCCTCCTGGAACCAATATCCCGTCTACATCCGCCAGCGAATCTTTTAGGTCGTCTTCACCTACTTCATCCGAACGTATATAAACCAGATCTACGCTGGCGCGATTGGCCAGCCCGCCATGGACCAGGGCCTCATTTAAGCTCTTGTATGACTCTTTGAGGCCGACATATTTACCCACAATAGCAATGCGCACCGTAAATTCCGGGTGTTTTAGCCGATGGACCAGGTCCTCCCAATCTTTTAACCGCGGGGCCCTGGTCCAGATATTCAACTTTTCTATTATCTTGTCGTCAAGACCTTCCTTGTGAAAGACACACGGCACCTCGTAGATGCTTTCTACATCTTTGGCGGTTATTACCGCATCTTGCTCTACATTACAGAAAAGGGCTATCTTGGCCTTAAGATCCCCGGTTAGAAACTGCTCGGTACGACAGAGGAGAATGTCCGGTTGAATACCTATTTCACGCAGCTCCTTTACGCTATGCTGGGTGGGTTTAGTCTTGACTTCACCGGCAGCCTTGATATAGGGGACATAAGTAAGGTGTATATAAAGCACGTTTTCCTTGCCCACATCCTGCTTAAATTGCCGGATGGCCTCCAGAAAGGGCAGGCCTTCTATATCACCTACGGTGCCTCCGATCTCGACAATGACCACATCTACGTCATGGGCAACCGCTAATATGCTTTGCTTAATCTCATCCGTAATATGGGGTATAACCTGTACGGTACCTCCCAGGTACTCACCTTGGCGTTCCTTGGTGATTACTGAATAATAGATTCGTCCGGTGGTATAGTTGCTATTACGATCAAGTCTGGCACGGGTGTAGCGTTCGTAATGGCCCAGATCGAGGTCTGTCTCGGCTCCATCGTCTGTGACAAAAACCTCACCATGCTGGAAGGGATTCATGGTGCCGGGGTCAACGTTGATATAAGGATCCAGTTTCTGGATGGTTATCCTGAGACCACGGCTTTCAAGAAGCGCGCCGATGGAGGCGGCGGCCAGGCCCTTGCCTAGGGAAGACAAGACCCCGCCGGTAATAAAAATGAATTTTATCTTGGGAGACATGCGACTTTCAGTTGACGTCTGCTCAGTTTTTTTCACGATGTAGTGAATATAGCAAGGAGGCCTTGCAAATGTCAAGCCAGGAATAGGTCTCTAGTTTTTCAGGCCTTCCTGGACACTTGCTTGACTTCAGGGTTTTTTTTGTTAAGATGCAGCCATTACAGATTTAATGCGGAGAAACTGATGGTGGATATTAACGAAAGCCTGATTGGATTTGGCGATACCAAAGACCAGGAAGAGATTAAGATACCGGATTCATTGCCGCTTATGCCCGTGCGGGATGTGGTTATTTTACCTTCGATGATGTTGCCGCTATTTGTGGGACGAGAGACCTCGATCAACGCCGTGAATAAGGCATTAGAGGAAAAGCGCCTCATTGTATTGGTAACGCAGAAAGACCAGATGGAAGATGAACCGGGGCCGGACGGATTATATAACATGGGCGTTGTAGCCATAATCCTGCGCTCCCTTAAGCTGCCGGACGGCCGGCAAAAGATACTTGTGCAGGCCCTTTCCCGGGCGAAGATATTAAAATATGTGCGGGAAAAGCCTTATCATAGGGTCAAACTGGCAGTAATTGAAGAAAAAGGGCCGGCGGAAATCTCTGTTGAACTCGAAGCCCTTATGCGCAATGTGCGGGAACAAAGCGAAAAGTTTTTGTCTATAAAAGGGATATTTTCGTCAGATGTTGGGGCTATCTTGAACAGCGTAGAAGAGCCCGACAAACTAGCTGACCTGGTTGCATCCAATCTTCGTCTAAAGACTGCAGCGGCGCAGATTATCCTGGAGACTATTGACCCGGTAAAGAGACTGCAAAAGGTAAACGAGTATCTGAACAAAGAACTGGAGGTCTCCGTAGTGCAGGCCAGGATACAATCTGAGGCCAAAGAGGAAATGTCCAAGACGCACCGGGAGTACTTTCTGCGGGAACAGCTCCGGGCGATTAAAAAGGAGCTGGGGGACATTGACGAACGGGACAAGGAGATAGAAGAATTCAAGGCCAAGATAAAAAAGGCCAGGATGCCACAGGGGGTAGACGAAGAGGCCCTTAAACAACTAAATCGTCTCGAATTTATGCATCCGGATGCCGCAGAATCATCTATAGTTCGCACTTATCTCGACTGGCTGGTCGAGCTGCCCTGGAGTAAGACAACCAAAGATAAGCTCAATATCAAAGCAGCCCAGAAGATGCTGGACGCGGACCATTATGGCTTGTATAAGGTCAAGGATCGGATACTGGAATACTTAAGCGTCCGCAAATTGAACAAAGAAACTAAGGGGCCTATCCTCTGTTTTGTCGGCCCGCCGGACGTCGGGAAGACCTCCTTAGGACGTTCTATCGCCAGGGCTATGGGACGGAAGTTTGTGCGCATCTCCCTGGGGGGAGTGCGGGATGAAGCCGAGATACGCGGGCATAGGAGGACGTATGTGGGAGCCCTTCCAGGCAGGATTATCCAGGGGATCAAAACGGCGGGCACTAATAATCCAATCTTTATGATGGACGAAATAGATAAGGTTGGTGCAGACTTCAGGGGGGACCCATCGGCGGCGCTGCTTGAGGTTCTGGACCCGGAGCAGAACAACTCCTTTAGCGATCATTATCTGAATGTGCCTTTTGACCTCTCGAAGGTCATGTTCATTACTACCGCCAATGTAACGGATACTATCCCTCCCGCCCTGAAAGACCGGATGGAGGTAATAGAACTCTCTGGATATACAGCCGAAGAAAAAGTGGTTATCGCCAGGAAATACCTTTTCCCCCGCCAGCTCAAAGAAAATGGAATCAGCAAGGATATAATAAAGATCGCCGACAACGCTATCCTTCACATGATCTCACAATATACAAAAGAAGCCGGTCTGCGAAACCTAGAGAGAGAAATCGGGTCTGTATTCCGAAAGGTGGCCCGGCGTCTGGCCGAAGGCGAAAAAGGGCCGTTTCTCATAACGCGTGCCAATCTGCACAAATACCTGGGCGTCCCCAAATACCTGCCGGAAGCGGAGCAGGAGGCCAGCCAGATAGGACTGGCAACCGGCCTGGCCTGGACCCAGGAGGGCGGAGAAGTCCTCCATATGGAAGTCACTACCATGAAAGGAAAAGGAAATCTCACTCTCACCGGACAGCTTGGAGAGGTAATGAAAGAGTCGGCGCTGGCCGCTCTGAGCTATATCCGGTCCCGTGCGGATAAGCTTAAGCTCGATAGGAAATTTTACGAAGAGCTGGATATCCATATACATGTCCCGGCTGGCGCTATTCCTAAAGACGGCCCGTCAGCCGGCGTTACTATGGCCACTGCCCTTGTTTCCGCCTTGACCAGGGCGCCGGTGAGCAGGGAAGTGGCTATGACAGGAGAAATAACGTTGCGGGGCAGGGTCTTGCCGATCGGGGGGTTGAGAGAAAAGGCCCTGGCAGCGCTTCGGGCCGGTATAAAAAAGGTTATCATACCAGAGCCAAATACTAAAGATTTAGAGGAAATACCGGATCGAATCCGCCGCCGCATTACCTTTTATCCGGTTAAGAACGTTGATGAAATCCTGGAATTAGCCCTTGTAAAGACGAAATCCGGCAGGCAAAGTAAGAAATAGGGAAAGACATTTGGACCCTTCACCGTCCATTTATATATCAATAATCATCTTCTGTCTTCTTTGTTCCACCTTTTTTTCCGGCTCAGAAACAGCTCTTTTTTCCCTGGGGCGATGGCGTTTGATTCGTCTCCGGGAGGAAGGTCACCCAAAGTACAGCCTGATAGACGGCCTGTTGGCCCGGCCGCGGCGTCTCCTGATATCTATTATCATCGGCAACGATATGTGTAATGTGGTCGCCTCTGCCCTGGCCACCCCTCTTGCCGTCAAACATTTTGGTGCGTCCGGGAGTTGGGTAGCCATAGTCATCATGACCGGCGTTATAATCATCTTGTGTGATATCTCCCCCAAAGTACTGGCTATATCCCACCCGGTATCTATAGCCTCCTTCGCGGCAAGGCCGATGTCTTTGTTTGTAAAATGGGTTGCTCCGGTGCGATGGCTTGCGCAGTCCACAGTAGATGTTGTTCTTAGAGTAGCCGGATTGCCCAAAGGGAAAAGGACAAAGTTTATACTGGAAAAAGACTTTTTACGTCTGGTCGAACATGGGCACCGCGCCGGGGTTATTGAGCGCCTGGAGAGGGATTTTATAAGAAGGGCGATGGAATTCGGCGATACAAAAGTAGCGGCTATCATGACCCCCCGTCCGGATATATTTGCCTTGCCTCTTGATGCCGGCCTCTCTCTCGCTATAGAGAAAATCAAAACGAGAGGGTTCTCACGGGTGCCCGTATATGAACATGAGATCAACAAGCCGGTCGGGATCCTTCACGTTAAAGATCTTGTGGGCATAAAGTTAAAATACGCCGGCGGCACAGTAGCTGACTTGAGTTCCCGCCTTAAGCCGGTCTATTACGTCCCGGAGACAAAAAACGTTGAGGATCTTTTTCAAGAGTTTCAGAAGCGCCGCATCCATCTGGCCATGGTGGTGGACGAATATGGAGATTTAGCCGGACTGGTAACCATGGAAGATATTCTGGAAGAACTTTTTGGAGAAATATATGATGAATATGACCAAAAAAGAATGGCTTTTGAAGAGAAAGGGAAAGGCGTTTATTTGGTCTCTCCCAGGATGCTTATAGAAGATTTCAACGAGATAACCGGCGCGCATATCCCTTCGGATGAGGTGGAAACCATCGGTGGATTTGTGCTCAACCTTTTTGGCGAATTGCCTAAGGAGGGGAACAGCGCCGCCTATAACGACCTCCGCTTTACCGTAATCAAATTAAAAGGGACCCGCATCTTACAACTGAAGGTGGAGAGGGAAGGCAAAACAGCTTTCCATGACCTATGACCGTAAGTGATATGGTTTATCCGCTCTCCTGGTTTATTGGCTTATTATTTCTGGAGGCATTTTTCTCCGGTTCAGAGATAGCCTTGGTAGCCGCTGACCGGAAGAAACTGCAGCAAATGGCCTCTGACGGTCATAAAGGGGCAACTGCGGCCTTGAAACTCCTGGGAAGGCCGACCTGGTTATTCTCCACTACGCTTCTTGGGACCAATCTGGCCGTGGCCACCAATACCGTCTTGACGACAGCCTGGATGGTAGAGCAGTGGAGATATGGGAGTGAATGGTTGGCTGTCTTGCTCATGCCGCTTTTCGTCCTCATTTTTGGAGAGATTATCCCAAAGACTATATTCCAGCAAAAAGCACAACAGCTCGCCCCGAAGGCCGCCTATGGCATTACGGCGGCATCTTATATTCTTTATCCCCTGGTCTGGATATTTGCCCGTTTTTCTCATTTGTTGACAAATATATCGGAAAGAAGGGAGCAGCCTTTTGTCACGCGCGAAGAGCTGAAACTAACCCTTCGTATGGATGAAGACGAGATCGAACTGGACAAGGCCGAGAAGCGGCTTATACGAAAGATGTTTTCATTCATGGAGACAGACGTGAGCCGGGTGATGATTCCTCTGGTTAAGGTTTCAGCCTTGCCGGATGGCGCACCTGTGGCCGATGCCGTCCGTAAGTTCCGGGAAACGGGTTACGGGCGACTGCCTGTTTACCACAAGCGTATCGATAATATGGTCGGGATATTAAACGCCTTTGATTTAATCGGCGTGGCAGATGAAAGCCTGCCGGTCAGCAGTTTTATGTACAAACCCTACTATGTACCGGAGACCAAGCCGGTAGATGAATTGCTGCTTGACTTACAAAAAGAAGGCAAAACTATAGCCATAGTGGTCAATGAGTATGGCGGCACCATAGGAATGGTCACCGTAGAAGATATTCTCGAAGAGGTAATGGGGGAAATAGCGGATGAGTTTGACAAGGAGGCCGCCCCCTTTACCAGGCTGGGCCCAAACCATTACTTGATCAAAGGGCGTATGGAGGTAAGCCAGGCCAATGAGCAGCTACATCTGGGGATCCCGGAAGGCGACTATGAAACCATAGCCGGTTTTATCTTAAAAGAACTGGGGTTCATCCCTAAACAAGGCCATATTTTTTCTTACAGGCATTTACAATTTATTATACGGAAGGCCGAGGCCAGAGCCATAGAAGAGACGGAAGTTATTGTTAAACAGAAAGGCCAAAAAGATGATAAACAGACAGCGACTAGCCGGGGAGTTTCTGCGCCTGGTGCAGATTGACAGCCCTTCGAAGCAGGAAGGGGCTATCGCACAATATGTACGAAAGATATTTGAATCCCTGGGCGCCGAGGTAATAGAAGATAAGGCCGGACCGTTCATCGGCAGCGAAAGCGGTAATCTGATCGTTCGCATACCGGGCACACGGAGAGATCTTTTACCGCTTATGTTTAATGCCCATCTGGACACTGTGGAACCCGGAAAGGGCATAAAAGTAATCCAAGAGGATGAAACGTTTAGGAGTGATGGTCGAACCATCCTAGGGGCAGACGATAAGTCGGGTATAGCTATTTTAATAGAAGCGGTAAGGTATTTACAGGAGAACAAAACAGCGCATTGCCCGCTGGAGTTTGTCTTTACGGTCTGTGAAGAGATAGGGCTTTTCGGGGCTAAGTCCCTTGATTACAATCTGCTCCAGGCCCGGATGGGTTATGCCCTGGATACCAGCTCCATTACCCGCATCATAAACGGGGCTCCGGAGGCCAACAGCCTTTGCATCAAGGTCCAGGGATTGGCCGCCCATGCCGGCCTCGAACCTGAAAAAGGCATAAATGCCATACAGATTGCCGGTGAGGCCCTGGCTACCGTGCAGTTGGGCCGTATCGACCATGAGACTACCGCTAATATCGGGTTAGTACGCGGGGGGACGGCTCGCAATATTATACCGGACTATATAGAGCTGGAAGGTGAGGTACGCAGCCACGACCGGCGAAAACTGGCCGATCACACCGAACACATAAGAGGATGTTTTGAAAGAGCGGTCTTGGCCTATAAAGAGAAACATATACCCCCCTTTGAAAAAGGGGGGCGCGGGGGGATTTTAAAGGGGGGAGATTTTCAGGGGAAAAGAACGGCGGATGACAATCTCCCGGCCTGGCATATGGAGGTAGTTACGGAATATCCGTTAATGACGGTTGATGGCAGCCACCCCGTAGTTGTCCTGGCACAGGAGGCAGGGAAGATTTTGGGGCGCCAGCTCACGCCGGAAAAAAGCGGCGGCGGGAGTGATGCCAACATCTTTAACGCCCATGGCATCGCCACCGTAATACTGGGCACGGGCATGCAGTCTGTCCATAGCACAAATGAATATATTCATCTCGAAGACATGGTCCAGACCGTTCAACTGATTATGGAGATAATCTCCACCTACAGCAGATCATAAGAGATACAAGGGCATACCATAGAGGCTCTTGCAAAAGTCCCAATTCTGTCATTCCCGCAGCGATTCTGAGCGGGAATCTGGTTTAAACTGCTTGAAAAACCATATCCCCGATAAAAGCATTCGGGGATGACAAACAGTTTTGCAAGAGGCTCCATAATTTCTAATTTGAGGGTCTTCGCGTAATCGAGCGGGTAATTTTACTCTGCTCTATTCCCCTCTTTGGAAAAGGGGTTAAGGGAGATTTTATAAATCATAACTCACTCCATATTTTCTCCAAGACCGATAAAATCGTATGTGCTTCCCTTAAGTCCCCACCCTTCACCGCCGATAAGTACGAGGTGGACATAAAACGGGAGAGTTTTCCATGCTGGCAAAGATCCTGAGCAGCGCCGTTCTGGGTGTTGAGGCTTATGTAGTGGAAGTGGAAGTAGATATTGCCTTCGGGCTGCCGGCCTTCTCCACCGTTGGCTTACCCGAGGGCGCAGTAAAGGAAAGCAAAGACCGGGTCAAATCCGCTATCAAGAACTCAGGCTATGAGTTTCCTACCCATCGCGTCACGGTTAATCTGGCCCCGGCAGATATAAAGAAAGAAGGCACGGGATATGACCTGCCCATAGCTGTTGGTATTCTGGCTGCCACCGGAACCATAAGCAAAGATAATCTCCACCATTATATGTTATCCGGCGAACTTTCGCTCGATGGCCGTATAAAAGCGACTAAAGGGGTACTGCCCATGGCTATGGCCGCACGTGCCGCCGGGCTGTCCGGCATCGTAGTGCCCAAAGAAAATGCCCTGGAAGGAGCGGTCGTAAAGGGCGTTGAGGTATTACCGGTAGAATGGCTTTCGGAGGCAGTGGAACTACTCAATGGAAAAAGAAACCCGACCCCGGTAGATGTGGATACGGCTGACCTCTTTGGTACCGCCGGTAAAAGCGATATGGACTTTAATGAGGTTAAGGGGCAGGAACATGTCAAAAGGGCCTTAGAGATTGCCGCGGCCGGAGGTCATAATCTGTTAATGATCGGCCCTCCGGGCTCAGGCAAGACCATGCTGGCGCAACGCCTGCCGACCATATTACCGGCCATGAGCTTTGAGGAGGCCCTGGAGACAACCAAGGTCTTTAGTGTCATGGGACTAATGCCCCAGGGAAGCGCCCTTATTGCTACCCGTCCGTTTCGTCAGCCGCATCATACCATCTCTGATGCCGGTCTGATCGGGGGCGGCCAGATTCCTAAACCCGGAGAGGTTAGTCTGGCCCACAATGGCGTGCTTTTTCTGGACGAACTGCCGGAATTCAGAAAGAATGTCCTGGAAGTGTTGCGGCAGCCATTAGAGGATGGGCGGGTTACGATCTCGCGGGCCTCTATGTCCCTTACCTATCCGGCCCGGTTTATGCTGGTAGCGGCCATGAATCCCTGCCCGTGCGGTTATTACGGGAGCGCCAAGCACACGTGCAGTTGCACGCATCTTTATATACAAAAATATCGCTCAAAGATTTCCGGCCCGCTTCTCGACCGCATAGATATCCACGTAGAAGTGCCCGCCCTCAACTACAAGGACCTGGCTTCTATCCATCCCGGCGAGTCGTCAGAGGAGATAAGAAAAAGGGTTGATCTGGCCCGCCGGAGGCAAAAGGAACGGTTTGAAGGCAAGCCCATCCACTGCAATGCCCAGATGAATACCCGCCTTATCAAGAAATTTTGTGCTATTGATGCCGAATCACACAAGCTTCTGGAGGTAGCGGTTAACAAGCTGGGCTTGAGCGCCCGGGCCTACGCCCGCATATTAAAGATTGCCCGCACTATCGCAGATATCGAAGGGGAGGCGTCCGTCAAATCTGCTCATATCTCCGAGGCCATACAATATCGCAGTTTGGATCGTAGAGCGATTTGACCGGCAGAAGAGATCAAGGGGCCAATCGGTAAAACGAGGCGAAGAGGTGGCTCGATTTAAGTCAGTATTCGCTTATCGAAAAACAGAAACTTATAAAACAATGAGCGTCCCCGATTTCTGAATTAGGTTTTCGGCTTCGGAGATTGCTTCTTTTTGTCTATTCTATGCAGGTTCTGCACTAACGTCCCGCTATACGGAGCTAGCATTTTCTTGTGTCCCGGCCTATGGTTTTTATCATAATCAGCCCCTTTTACTCATAACCATTTAAAATAATTAACTATTTTTTAAAGGGGCGGGCATCCCGCCTCCATTCCAAACCCCGGCCGTGCAGAGAAGGCCTTTTATTTTATGTTCGAGAAATTAGCAAATTATGACTCAGGTAAATTTTTTGGTTGACATACAATATATGGTACGCTTAAGCTGCTCAGGGTAGCATATAGTGAAAAACCCCGGCCGTTGGCGCGGCCGGGGTCGGCTGAGTGATGCCGGAGAGTTCCGGCAGAGAATCATTGCTCACTGTGTAGCTCAAAAGGACCTTATCTGTCAAGGTTTTTTCCGCGGGGCCGTTCGAATTTCCATCTCCTCCCCGGCATCACTCAAATCCTGCCGAGGGAAGGAGTGTCCAAAATGTATCCGTGATTTCCCCAAGTTATTCTATTGGTTAGGCCGCTGTCAGAATTGTTCGGATTCTGATAGCAGATGTATTAACAACTGTCTCGAGGCTTCAGTGGAGCTTGAGCTCCCATGTGAACAAAGGAGGTTATTATGGCAAAACGAGAATCGCAATCACAGCACGACCAAATTGTACGGGATGTTTACGACTATCTCATCTCTAAAGGGTGTAAAAACGTGAAGGCCGATTTAAAAGGCCTCTTACAACCAGATCTTATATATTGGGAATCAACCGGAAAGGGACACATACCCGATATGACAGCTAGCTGGAATGGAACTGGTGCCATTTTTGAGGCAGAGACAGGCGACTCAGTCTTCGACCAGCACACCGAAGACCAGTGGAGACTGTTTGCGGCAAACGCCGCGCAATATGGAAAAACCTTCATGGTTGTCATTCCGAAAGGTTCGGAGGCTTCTGCCAAGTCCAGGTTAGCACAACTGGGAATCCAAGCAGAGGTTTGGACTGTTGCATAGCAAATCTCTAACTGGGAGCCTTGCTTCAAGGCGGGGCTCCCATCCTGACAAGGATGGCTTGGGAAGTATGATCCAGAAAATCAAGGAAGTTTTTCTCTAAAGGAGATCAGTAAGTGTTTTGCCGATTCCCGAGAGAGTGAATCCCCGGAGCTGGGATAATTATATGTTTAATAATTGTTCAGCATACGTTCTCTTGTTTCAAACAGAACTGCCAAAGGAAATTCAAAATATTACGAACTTTCCACACTATAACACTGAGAAAAATCTAACAGAGGTGATCTCATGCATCAAATTATTAGGAATTTCCGAATAGTTACAGATAGTGTAGCGCCCGCCCGCAAGGGCGGGTGAGGATTGAAACGAGCTCTCCCGCTTGGTGGGCAATGCCCACCCTACGTAGCTGTCACTGACCGCCCCATAACAAACAAGCCGGGTAACGAAAGAAAATGATTCCTTAAGCGGCATCTGCTGAGGTACAATAATCAAATTAGCAGAGAGAATAATACGGTAATCAGGGAAAGTCTTTCATGTGTGAATTTTGCATAAAGCACGGAGAAGGTAAGAAGTGGTATGAAAATATCACCAATTATACCGAGGAGATGTTTCATCAGGTAAGCTCCGAAAAAAAACTGAAGGCCT